>DATLII010000481.1:0-3764 GCA_035539495.1 Dongiaceae bacterium | reverse complement strand
AGAAAGGCGTTTTCACCGGCCTGAGCGTGCGTCATCCGATCACCAATGCGGAAGTACCGGTGTGGGTCGCCAACTTTGTGCTGATGGATTACGGCAGCGGCGCCGTGATGGCCGTGCCCGCCCACGATCAACGCGATTGGGAATTTGCGCAGAAATACAGTCTGCCGATTGTGCAGGTCATTGAACCTGCCAATGGCGAAAGTATTGATCTGACCCAAGCCGCGTTCACCAACAAAGGCGTGCTGGTAAATTCCGATGCGTTCGATGGTTTGACGTCGCAAGATGCGTTCACTGCGATTGCCGAATTTCTTGAGCAGTTGAACAAGGGTCGCGTGAAAGTGAATTACCGCCTGCGGGATTGGGGTGTGAGCCGTCAGCGTTACTGGGGCACGCCGATTCCGATGATCAATCTGGCGGACGGCACTGAAGTACCCACGCCGTCAGCCGAGTTGCCGGTGTTGCTGCCGGAAGACGTGAATATGGATGGCGTGCATTCCCCCATCAAGGCCGATCCGGAGTGGCGCAAAACCACGTACAAAGGTCAGCCCGCCGAGCGCGAAACCGATACCTTCGATACCTTCATGGAGTCGTCCTGGTATTACGCGCGCTATTGCTGTCCCGACACCACCGACAAAATGCTGGATCCGGAAAAAGCCAATTACTGGCTGCCGGTGGACCATTATATCGGCGGCATCGAGCACGCGATTTTGCACCTGCTGTATTCCCGGTTCTTCCACAAACTGATGCGGGATTTCGGCCTGGTGAAATGCAACGAGCCGTTCGAACGTCTGTTGTGCCAGGGCATGGTGCTGGCGGATGGTTTCTACCGCGATGACGCCAAGGGCGGCAAAGTGTGGTTCTCCCCCACCGACGTGGCGGTGAAAACCAACGAGAAGGGCCAGCCGGTGCAGTACACCCTGAAGGCCGACGGCCAGCCCGTGCTGTGGGATGGCATGAGCAAAATGTCGAAGTCGAAGAACAACGGCATCGAACCGCAGGTAATCATCGACCAGTACGGCGCCGACACTGTGCGTCTGTTCATCATGTTCGCATCACCGCCGGAGCAATCGCTGGAATGGTCCGACAGCGGCGTGGAAGGCGCCAACCGTTTCCTGCGCAAACTGTGGCGTATGGTGGGCGCACATCTGGAAAAAGGCGTTGCGCCCGCGCTGGACAAGAATGCATTGAATGCGCAGCAGAAAGATCTGCGGCGCAAGCTGCACGAAACCATCGCCAAAGTGCGTGACGATTATGAGCGTCGCTATACGTTCAACACTGCCATCGCTGCCGTCATGGAACTGACCAATGCCATGGCGAAGCTGGACGATGACGGTGCTCAAAGCCGTGCTGTGCTGCAGGAGGCGATCGAAGCCTGTGTGCTGATGTTAGCCCCGATCACGCCGCACATTGCGCATCGCCTGTGGTCTGAGCTGGGTAAGACTGGCATCGTATTGGATGCACCCTGGCCGGTGGTGGATGAATCCGCGCTGGTGCGCGACAGTATCGAGGTGGTGGTGCAGGTGAACGGCAAGCTGCGCGGAAAAATTCAGGTCGCCGCCAACGCTGGTGAGGAAGAGGTGAAAGCCGCTGCGCTGGCCAATGAAGCCGCACTGAAATTCATCGAAGGCAAGACTGTGCGCAAGGTGATTTTTGTGCCGGGCAAGCTGGTCAACATCGTCGTAGGCTGATGCAGAACACGCCGGCAGCTGAGCTTGTTCGCTGCCGGCGCACTCTCAACGGGAGCGCAATGACAGGATTCTTCATGAACTTATCCCGCCTCGTCTGGCTCGTGTCCGTCACGTTGCTGCTGACGGCCTGTGGTTTTCAACTGCGGGGCGTGGAGCATTCCATTGAAAGCCGTTATGAAAACATGCGCGTTACCAACGCGAGCAAAGACGAGCAGTTCGCGCAAACCTTGCGCCAAAGCTTGAAGAACGCAGGGGTGACGCTGAACGAGAATGCCAGTGCCAAGGTGGAAATCCTTAGTACTCGCAATGAAAAGCGCACTGCTTCGTACAGTAGTCGCGCCAAGAGTGCCGAGTTCGAGTTGGTGAAAACGGTGACCTTCCGCTTCCGCAATGATAACCAGGAGGTGATCGCCGATATGCCGTTACAGGCACGCCGTTCATACCTGTATCGGGAAACTGCCGCTGTCGGTAAGGCTGAGGAAGAAAGCTTGCTCTGGCAGGAAATGAACCAGGATCTGGCGCAGCGTATTCTGATGGCGCTGCAACGCACAGTGCCGGAAGGCAAGAGCAAAGTAGCTGAACCGAGTAGCGATAATGATGCGGCAACAGCACCTGCGGCAGAGACCGTGAGCCCGGCCGCGAACGAAACAACACCGACGGCTACGTCAGAACCCGCCCCCGCAGACACATCGACGACAACGCCCACTGAAGCAACGCCTGCAGAAACTACGCCTGTAGATCCCACTCCAGCCAATACACCGCCCAGCCCAGAAATACCCGCCAGCAGCACCCCGGAGTCCACACCATGAAATTGCGCCCCAATCAGGTGAAGGAACATTTCGCCAAGGGGCAACTGCTACCGCTGTATATTCTGAGCGGCGACGAACCTCTGCTGATGCAGGAAACCGCCGACCAGATCCGCGCAGAAGCCCGCAAGGCCGGCTTTACCGAGCGCGAATTATTCACGGTGGAAAACAATTTCGAGTGGAACAATCTGCTGCAATCCGGCAACAGCCTGTCCCTGTTCGGTGACCGCAAAATCCTCGAAGTGCGCAACGAAAAAGGCAAATTCGACGACGCGGGAAAAAAAGCGCTGGAAGCCTACTGCGCCAACCCCAGCCCAGACAATCTGCTGCTGCTGATCATTCCCAAGGTGGACAAGAAAACCCAGTCCGCAAAATGGTTTCTGCAATTGGAAACCATCGGCGCATTTATTCAGGTGTGGCCGGTGGATGCAGCGCAATTGCCGCAATGGATTCACCAGCGCTTGCGCACCGCCAATCTGGAGCCCACCCGTGAAGCCGTGCAGTTGTTGGCAGAGCGAGTGGAAGGCAATTTGCTAGCAGCGGCGCAGGAAGTGGAAAAGCTGATTCTGCTGCGCGGAGAAGGTCCGCTCGATGTTCGCGATATCGAGGAAGCGGTGGCCGACCACGCTCGCTACAACATGTACGATCTGGTGGATGAAGCGCTGCAGGGACACGACACCCACGCCATCCGCATGCTGAATTATCTGCGCGCCAGCGGCACGGAGCCGCCGGTATTGCTGTGGGCGCTGACACGGGAATTGCGCACACTTGCCGGCATGTCGCACCTGATCGACACCGGTCTGGCGCCTGCGCGCGCACTGCAGGAATACCGCGTGTGGGATAACCGCAAGGACCTGATGCAGAACGCACTGAAACGCCTGCCAGGACGCGCCTTCAAGCATTGTCTGCTGGAAGCCGCCCGCATCGATCAGTCGGTAAAAGGTATCGGCGAAGGCGATCCCTGGGACGGCTTCACCAATATCATTCTATGGCTGTCGGGCCGGATCAAACCGGGCCTGATGGCGCTGGACGCACCATCCACCTGAATATCCACATGAGCAGAACATCTCATAGGACCTGAACGTTCGCACAGAGGAAAGTGATATGACGACAACGACGACAGCACTGGTACCTATCGCAGACGGTTCTGAAGATATCGAATCCGTCACCATCATCGACGTATTGCGCCGCGCCGGCATCGACGTCACCGTGGCCAGCGTAGCACCACAAGGGCAACTACAGATCACGGCCGCGCGCGGCACTCGTATTG
>DATLII010000480.1:0-3478 GCA_035539495.1 Dongiaceae bacterium | reverse complement strand
GGCAAACAGATGTGACATGCGATGCGTAACCGGCGGCGCCGCCCATACCATGTCGCCCACGTTGATGCGGAAATTCTTGTACACCAGCGGCTCCGACACTTGCCGCATTAGTACGATCAGCGGCGGGTGCAAGCGCAGTACTTCTTTCAGTACGTTTTCCAGCTTGGGTACTTCACGCATGGACTGGAAAGTGACAGCGCCATCGGAGCCCAGCAGATTGTCCAACTCTTCGCGCACTTCGCGCAGATGGTTGGGATGTTTGAGCAGTTCCAGCAGCACCCAGGCTGCAGTGCCGGAACTGGTGTGGTGGCCAGCGAAAATCGCACCTACCAGCATGCCGGTGATTTCGTTGGTGGTGAGTTTGCCGCCGTCCTCGTACCTTGCGTCGATCAGCATCTGGAACATGTCGGTGGGCTTTTCCGTCTGCTGTTCGCGTTTTTTGACGATATCGCCCACCAGCTGATGCAGCCGAATGCGGGCACGGTCGCGCGCGCGGAAAGCGGGAATCGGCAAGTTGGGAAAGCTGTAGGCCAGCGCGTTTACGCCCCGTTCCAGATCGTGATAGATCGAAGCAAATTCGCCGGTCAACTCATAGCGGAATTCCCGCCCCAGCAGACAGTGACTGGCGGTATTGATGGTGAGCTGCTTCATCTCTTCCACCAATTCAATCTCGCCACTGTCGCCCCAGGTTTTCATCATGTCGTCCACTTCCTGCACGATCTTGCCGGAGTGGTTGCGCATGGCTTCCATGCGTAAAGACGGCATCAGCATTTTCAGCTGCTCGTCTTTGCGAGCGATAGGCGCGTCAAAAATGATGCCTTCGCCGAAAATCGGCGTCATCAATTTATAGGCAGCAGACTGATCCAGTTGTTCGTCACTGGAGCGGTAAAACAATTTGCTGGCTTCGTCCCCCGTCAACAACACCATGCGTTGACTGAAAATTTTGAATTGCGCGATTTCACCCACCTGATCCGACACTTTTTTCATGAACAGAAACGGATTGCGGGCGAATGGCAGCATGTGGCCCAGCAGGGGCAGGCCGCCCTTCAGCTTGGGTGGATCCTGCAGTGGCATGGTGCTGGTGGGAGCAGACTGAATGGCGCTCATAACTTCCCTCTTATTCTAGTGTGTGTAGCCGCCCTGGAAATTTTTCACTTTACATATTTACATCGTCTGTAAAGACTGTATTCTACTTTACAGTTGAAGTAAACATGTAAAGTTCCTAGAATCGATGGTGTTGAATTTGGCCCGAAGTCCTGCGCAGGACTTTGATAAGCCCCTTTGATATGACCTTGAATTTTCTGGCAGGAATGAACATGGCATTGGCAAAAAGCAAGCAGAACCCGGATACCCAGGCCCGCATCCTGGAAGCCGCATTGGCCTGTGTGAAGCGCTGGGGCATCGAAAAAGTGACCCTGAATGACATCGCCCAGGAGGCGGGTGTCACGCGGCCCACGGTGTACAGCTACTTTGGTAGCCGGGACGAAGTGGTGCGTTATGCGCTGATGCAGTCGGGCTTGGCCTTCAGCCAGGAACTGCTGAAACAGGTGGAGCGATTTGCAACACCGGCGGAACGGGTGATCGAAGCCACCCTGTTTTCGCTGAAGCGCCTGCCGAAGGAACCGGCTCTGGCGCTGTTGACCGAAAGCAGTTTGATGAGCTTTTTCAACGCCTACGCTTTGACGTCGCCGGAGAGCCATGAAATTCGCCGCGCCTTGTTCCGGCAGATTCTGGGCAATGCCGATATGGCGGAAGACGATTTGGATGAAGTAACAGAAGTGGCGACGCGGTTTTTACTGTCGCTGCTGACGATGCAGGGTAACAAAAAGCGCAATGAGAAAGAGTTGCGCGGATTCCTGGAGCGGCGGTTGTTGCCGGCGCTGGGTTTGCAATCGCAATAGAGAAGGGAAACGCGGCACAGGTGACGTTTCCCTCATAACAAGAACTACAGAGGGATTTTCAACATGCAGGCAACCGAACAGTATGACTACATCGTGGTCGGTGGCGGTTCAGCAGGCTGCATCACCGCAGCCCGGCTGGCGGAAGCCAACATCGGCACGGTGTTGTTGCTGGAAGCAGGTGATCCGGCGGAACACAATCCGGAAACCCTGTCGGCGGACGGCTTCGTGCAGGCCTTTGCCAATGACAACGTCATGCTGGACCGGTTATCGGCATCGCAGCCCCGCTGCGCAAATCGCCATCTGTACGTGGGCACTGGCACCGGCATGGGCGGCAGCGGCGCTGTCAACGGCATGGTGTACACCCGCGGCGACAAACTGGATTTCGAGCAGTGGCCAAAAGGCTGGCGCTGGAAAGATGTGGCGCCGGTGTTTGAGCGGATTGAAGATATTTTGCGAGTGAAGCCGCGCTCGGGTTCAGAATTCACCATCACTTGCGTTGATGCTGCCGTGCAGTCCGGTTTTACGCGCAAGGATCTGCTCAACGACGGCGAGCTGTGCGGCCATATCGGCTATCAGCTGATGAACTACGACGGCAACAAGCGCCGTAATTCTTATGTATCGTTTCTGCAGGACAAAGCGCTACCGAATTTGACCATCGTCACTAACACTCGGGTGCAGCGCATTTTGTTTGATGAGCAGCAGACAGCTGTGGCAGTGGAATTCAAAGCCCCCAACGGTATTCGCAAAGTCGGAATTCAGCGGGAAATCGTTCTCTGCGCTGGCGCGTTGGAAACACCCAAGCTATTGATGCTATCCGGTGTGGGTCCGAAAAATCAGTCCAGGCATTTCAATATCCCGCTGGTAGCGGATGTGCCATCGATTGGTCGCAATCTGCAGGATCACCCGAATGTGTGCGTGTTCTATCGCGGCAAGCGGGTTCCGGATTCGTTTTATCCGCAGGTGTATGGATTCGATCGCATGAATCCCCAGTTGCTGTTGCCCGCTAATCAGGCCGATACCTGTTTTGTATTCTATTCCGCTGCCGCATCGATCCAGCAGTCGATGCAGCGCATGTTGCCGGCGATTTTGTTAAAGCCCGGCGCCTATGCCAAACGCGGTTTGCGCAATGTGGTGAAGCAGCTGGTGAATACGCTGTTCCTGGTGCCATTCACCAAACTGTTTGTTTCCAAGGTGTACGGCATTGTCGTGATTCTGGGTAAACCACTGTCGCGGGGCGAAGTAACATTGGCTTCGCGCGATCCCGCTGAACCGGCGCGCGTCAATCCGGGCTACTTCCTGAATTCCGCCGATATGGACACGATGGTGGACGGTGTATTGCGCGCGCAGAAGATTGCCAGCCAGGGTTCGTTCGTGCGTTGGGGCAACACTCCGCTGTCGAAGGCGGCCCGCAGTCAGGATCGCAACGCTATCAAGCAGTGGGTCAAAGGTGCGGTGATGACCACCTTCCATTTTGCGGGATCCTGTCGCATGGGCGCCCAGCCCGCTGATCCGGTGGATACTCAGTTGCGCGTGAAAGCGTTGCGCAACGTGCGGGTGGCCGATGCGTCGGTGATGCC
>DATLII010000479.1:0-4184 GCA_035539495.1 Dongiaceae bacterium | reverse complement strand
CATCACCAGTGGTACCGATTCGCAAGGCGAAGTGACCGTGCGTTTGGAAAAGGGCGGCCGTATCGTGAATGGTCACGGTGCCGATACCGATATCGTGGTGGCGTCGGCGAAAGCCTATTTGAACGCGCTCAATCATCTGGCGGTGGCTGGCAAGGCCAATCCGCAAACCGGCGGCGTGTAAGGCGAGTAATAAGGTGATGAGTCCATAGTGAAGAGTCCATCATGATGCAGGAAACGCAACGGCTGGCTTACTTGAATGCGCTGGGTATCACCCAGTATGTGCCGCTGGCGCCGATTGCCGGTGCGCCCGTGCTGCCTGTGTTGCAGGAAGCGGATTGGGCGGCAGACATTGCCAGCGACCGTGTGGAAGAAGCTGCGACGCAAGCCATCGCGGATTATGCGGCTGTAGATGATCGCGTGTCAGTCGCCGCGCCGATCAATGCTGCCGAATCGACTACGTCGTTCGCGCAAGAGCCCTCTTTTCAAACGATTCTTACGCAAGCGATCTCTACGCAAACACCGTCTTCTCCCCAATCCGCGACGCCCACGCAACCAGCCGCGACAACCGACATTCCTGTTCTGGACCTGAGCAAAGTCAAACCCGAATCTGTTGCTAAGGCGGCGCCACCCAAAGCGGCAGCAACCGCGTTGCGTTTCGCTTTGGCCGTTGTGACGCTGCCGCAACGTCTGCGATTAATCGTGGAATTGGCCCAGCCCGATGCGCCCGGTTTTTCCGCCCGCGAACACCGCATCATCAGCGATTTGCTGCTAGCGCTCGATCCCGGTTTCGAACTGCACGACAGCGCCACCAAACTGTTCCGCTGGCCACTGGTCAATAATCCTCGCATTGCCGCCGATGCGGGTGCCGCCCGTGACGCATTGTTTGCGTTTCTGGCCGGCGCGCAAGATGCGGTGGTGGTGCCTGCCACCGTTTTCCTGGGCAGCGCTGCCGTGCAGCATTGCGTGCAAAACGTAACCCAGGGCGAGTCTTTCCAACTGGCGGATATTCCTGGTGATTGCCTCGCTACTCACAGCCTGCGGGAATTGGATCAGGACTGGCGCCTGAAACCGGTGGTATGGGCGCATCTGCTGGCATTGTTGCCGAAACCCTTATTACCGGAATCATTGTTACCGGAATCACCGTTGCCACGCGATTGAGCATTCCATGCAATTCCAGCTGATGACCGAAGCCCTGCTGCCTGCTGTGATGGATATCGAGCAGCGGGCTTATCTTTGGCCCTGGACCGAGGGCATGTTCCGCGACAGCCTCAACAGCGGCTATCTGTGCCATGCGTTGGCAGATGCGGGTCAGTTGCTGGGTTACACCGTCATTTATGTGGCCGTGGGTGAGTGCCATATTCTCAATGTCTGCGTCGAGCCGGAAAAACAGGGTCTTGGTCTGGGGCGGATGCTGCTGCGTCATACCTTGGAGTGCGCGATCGACCACGGTGCCGATCAGGCGTTTCTGGAAGTGCGCCCCAGCAATACGCCCGCGATCAAACTCTATGAATCCATGGGATTTGCGCAGGTAGGCCGGCGTCGCGATTACTATCCGGCCGGTGATCAGCGTGAAGATGCGTTGGTCTATCAAGCGGACCTGTCGGGGCTGGCGCGATCAAAATAGTGATGCTGTGATTCGGCCTCTGTCCCTCTCGGTATTCGTTTCGCACCTTTTTTCTTCGCATTATTCCCTTCACACCTTCCCCCATTCTTGACTATGTTTCAGTAACCGGGTTGTCGGTGATGGGCAGATGCTCTGTGCTGACGAGATGGATCTCGGCGTTGCCTTAAAGCCAGCGATGCAAGGAGCCCACCATGAAATTGTTCGTGCCTACCGTCGGTCCGATTGTTGGCCACACCACTCACAATGAAGCACGCCTCTGGTTCCGCGGCCGTTTCGAAGCGACCCAGCCCAATGGTTATCGCCGCTGTTTTGGTGCCGTGCGTTGGCGTGAACAGAATCAGAACTGGTTGGGGCAACGAGTGGGCAAGTTGTCGCCCAACTTCGATATGACCGGTGTATTCCCTCTACTGCAACTGAAACCCTTCACCATTTACGAATACCAAGCCGGCTGGTTCCTGGTGGACTCGGAACTGGACAGCGTGCAGAAAATTCAGTTCGAGTGGGACGCGCTGCCGGTACAACAATTCAGAACCGGTGTGGACACCATCAATGCGCCGCAGTCCGTGGTGGTGGGATCGTGCCGTTATTTGTTGAAACTGTTCGGCGGTGAGATTTTTGATGACCGTGGCGACAAAACCTTTCACTCGATTCTAGTGCAGCATCGCGCGCGTCCGCTGGATGCAGTACTGATGGTGGGCGACCAGATTTACGCTGACGATCTCAGCTTCGTATCCCCCGACAAAAAACTGGGTCAGTTCCTGGAACGCTACCAGATCGTATTTTCGCAGGATCACATTCGCCGTTTGATGTCAGAAGTGCCCACCTACATGATCCTTGACGATCACGAAATCGAGGACAACTGGCCAATCAAAGCCACCGGCAAAGACATGACCACGCTGTATCCGCACGCGATCCATGCCTACCAGATTTACCAATGCAGCCACAGCCCGGTATTTGACCTCGATAAACAAGGTTGGGTAGCGGGCACGCCCACGCATTTCTGGTACACCTTCAGTCAGGGTTGTGCTGATTGGTTCGTGATGGACACGCGCACTGAACGCTTGTGGCACCCGGATGAAACGCGTCGGCAGATGATCAAGTCGACACAGATGACTGCCTTGCTGCAATGGCTGGCGGATGGATCAGGGCGGGTGAAAATGGTGGTGTCCTCGGTACCGTTCATTCCGGACTTGCAAAATGACGCCGACGACAAATGGGGTGCCTACCGGGCAGAGCGCAGCCAGATTCTCGATTTTATTCTGGAAAGTCAGATCCGCCGCGTCGTCTTCGTTTCCGGTGACGTGCACTGTTCGTTTACCACTGAAATTAATTCGCCGGATGATCCCCAGTTCAAGGTCCATGGCATCGTATCGTCGTCGCTGTTCTGGCCTTATCCGCACATGGAGCAAAATGATTTCATCTTCAAAGGCGAACTCGGCACCGCTGGCAAATATCGTTATCTGATGGGCAAATCGTCGAAGGTGCAATCACTGGATAATTTTGCGCGTTTGGATATCGATCCCAGCAGCGTTCGCGTGACCTATCACGAACGCAAAGGCAAGGTGCTGGGCAAACCGGTAACGCTGACGCTCTAACAGATTTGAAATTCGCTGCCGATCAGGCGGTGACGGGCCGCGTTGCCCGATAACCGGCCGCTGTGTAGCGCATCCGTTCCGGCAAACGTGGCACCAGCGATTTTACGAAGGATTGAAAACGCCGCGCATGTTTCTCATCCTGTTCGTTCCAGGGATGATGCGCCGCAATTTTGGCTCGAAAAGCGTGCGGCAACGCAGCCAGCGTCAATTGATAATTGAGCTTGCCGGCTGGACTCCAGACACTGGACCATGCCAGTTGCGGCAACCAGGCCAGCGACGTTGGTGCGGGTGGTGTAAACGTCAGAATGGTTTCGATCACGTCGTTATATTCCAGCGTGTCGGCAATCATTTCATTGTAGTGGCGCCAATATTGATCCAACGTGGCGGGCATATCCTTGTCGCGCAGGCCGAATAGGCGACCCATTTCGCGCCATTCCTCGAACAGTTGTAATTCCTCCTGCCGATCCAGCGCTGTGTCATACAGCCGGCATTGCGTCACCATGGTGTCGAGAAAAATCGTGTGCACCCAGCCATACACTGCCGGGTTCAGCGAATGAAATGCGTTGCCATCGGCGTCGACGCCTTTGATGTTGCGGTGCAGCTCGCGCAGACGTTTACCTTCCGCAATACCCGCTTCCCGCCCGGAAAACATAAAGCGCTCGCCAGACTGATTGATTTCCTGCAGCCGATGCCACGGATCGTTGCGAAAATTCGATAGCTGCCCAACACCGGCGCCCACCTGCGGATGCGCCACCTGCATGACGAACGTGCTGCCCGACATCAAGGTGGAACGGATATCACCACTGACTTTCAGGGTCAGGGAATCGGGTGCGTGCACGTCGACTCGCACCGGTTGCGCGGGAATGTTGTCACTGCTGATGAGATCGCCGTCCATCTGAAGCCGCTCCTGTTCGCTTGCGTTGAAACGTGCTATTGAAAGCAGATGTTGACACTATAATCCGAGT
>DATLII010000478.1:0-3586 GCA_035539495.1 Dongiaceae bacterium | reverse complement strand
GTACGGCATCGATGCGATACGTAGTGCCAATCGTTGGGGTGATGATGGCATCCACCTGCGCAAGTAATGGTTGAACCTGCTGGATCAAATCCTGCAACTGGTATTGCGCGCGAAACGCATCCATGGCCGACAAATCCAGGCCACCTTCCAGAATGCGTTTGATCACGGGTAACAGCGCCTTGGGCTG
The DNA here is from genome assembly GCA_035539495.1 of Dongiaceae bacterium. Lineage (GTDB taxonomy): Bacteria > Pseudomonadota > Gammaproteobacteria > Pseudomonadales > Ketobacteraceae > Ch67. The sequence goes on along the minus strand of DATLII010000478.1, from coordinate 3,399 downwards.
CTGTTCAAGCAGCGATTGCGCTACCAGCGTACGTTCTGCCACCCACGGACCTTGATACAACAAACGCGCGGCGGTGATGAAAGGAGTAATGGAAATTTCGCGCGTCTGCCAACCCAGTGCGCGAATCTGCTCCAGTGTTTTTTCAAAGCAGCGTTGTGCACCCTTGTCGCCAAAAAATTCCAGTTCCGCAGAAGCCGGAACACCAATAACGGGAACAGTAGCTGGCGGACCAAAGTAGCGGCGGCTATTGCTGTAAGGATTGGGGCGGCTGAAAGCATCGGCAGGATCATGCACCGCTACGGTGTCGAGTACGCGGCTGGCATCGGCACAGGTCAGCGCAAAAATACTGATGCAATCCAGGCTGCGACAGGCAGGCACCAGGCCCTGGGTGCTGAGCAAACCTTTCGACGGTTTCAAACCCACGATGTTGTTGAGCGCGGCGGGCACACGGCCAGAACCGGCGGTGTCGGTGCCCAGTGCAAAACTGGCCCAGCCTTTCGCCACTGCCAGTGCAGAACCGGAACTGGAACCACCGGAAATATAGTCGGAATTGAAAGCGTTGTGACAGGGGCCCCAAGGTTCCGGCGAACGCACACCCACCAACCCGGTAGCGAACTGATCCAGATTGGTTTTGCCCAGCGGAATCGCGCCCGCTGCAACCAGCAATTCCACGACTTTGGCTGAGTGCTGCGGTGTATAGGCATAAGCGGGGCATGCCGCCGTCGTGGGAATCCCTGCCAGATCGATATTGTCTTTGATCGCAAACGGAATGCCATACAGCGGCAGGTCGTCGGGCTTTTTGTCGGCCAGCCGTTCCAGGTACGGTGCGATTTCTTCCGCGGACAGTGCATGAATCCAGATTGGATTGGATGTGTCTTGCGCGAATTCAGCCTGCAGCGTTTTTATCAGCTGCGCCGGTGTGAAATCGCCGTTGCGATAATGTTGCAGCAGGCCGGGCAGGGTCAGATCGATCTGGTTCAGCGGCAGCATGATGTGATCCTTAAATAAGTCCGAACGGCGATGAGTGTGAACATCAGGCGGGCTCCTCGATGATCAACAGGCTTTGACCGGCGTTCACCTGTTGCCCCTCGGCACGGCAGACCGCGTACAAGGTGCCATTGGTGGGCGCCGTAATCTCGATTTCCATTTTCATGGATTCCAGGATGCAAACAGTTTGCCCAGCACGCACGGTTTCGCCCGGCTGCACCAGAATTTTCCAGATATTGCCCGCCACATGGCTTTCGATGGCGACGCAATTGTCCGGCAGTTGCTGTTCATCGGCGTTGTCCTTCGCCAGATCCTGGGCGGATTCGAAGTTGATCTGTCCACTTTCCACCCAGCGTTGCAGCTCTTCGCCAAACGCGTGGTCACGGCGGCCGATGAACTGGTCGATAATGGTGCGATGTTGCTGCAGGAATTCTTCATACTGACGCAGACTGAAGCAGCCTTCCTCGATCTTGATCGGGTAACGGCCATTGGGAAAATCCTGCCGGATCTGTACCAGTTCCTCGGCACTGACTTCGTAAAACCGGATTTGATCGAAGAAACGCAACAGCCAGGGCTGGGTGAAGGCTTCCGTTTGCTTGAACCGATTCCACATCTGCAGAGTACGGCCCACGAACTGATAGCCGCCGGGACCTTCCATGCCGTACACGCACAGATAGGAACCGCCGATGCCAACGGAATTCTCCGCCGTCCAGGTGCGGGCCGGATTGTATTTGGTGGTGACCAGACGATGGCGCGGGTCCAGCGGCGTGGCCACCGGTGCGCCCAGGTACACGTCGCCCAGGCCCATCACCACATAGCTGGCGTCGAAGACGATTTTTTTCACGTCGTCGATAGAATCCAATCCGTTGATGCGGCGGATAAACTCGATATTGCTGGGACACCAGGGCGCATCCTTGCGCACCGACTGCATGTATTTTTCAATTGCGAGCTTGCAGGCGGCGTCATCCCAGCTCAATGGCAGATGCACAATGCGTGAAGGTACTTCCAATGTATCGATATTCTGCAGTTGCTGTTCGGCGTTGGTGAGAATGTCGAGCAGCTGTTGCAACGGCAGTTGCAGCGGATCGTAGTGAATCTGCAGCGAACGAATGCCCGGCGTCAGTTCGCGCATGCCGGCGATATGCTGGTCTTGTAGCCACAGCATCAAGGCATGCACGCGAAACCGTAGGCGGATATCCAGTTGCAGCGGGCCGTATTCCACCAGCAGGTAATGATCGCCAGAGGGTCGGTACACCACCTGTTCCTGCTGCGCGCTAGCAGGAATGGTTTTGATGATCGGCGTTATGGGTGCGACAGAGGCGATTTCAGTATTGATCTTTTCCAGCGTTGCGATGGACTGCAATTGATTGCGCTCTAGTGTATTGGCCGTTGCCATATCCACCGGCACAAAACGCACCTTATCGCCGGCTTTCAATTGACCCAGCTTCCACAGGTCTGCCGTAATCACCGTGGCGGGGCAGACGAAACCACCCAGCGACGGGCCGTCAGGCCCCAGAATCACTGGCATGTCGCCGGTAAAATCGATAGTGCCGATCGCATAGGCATTGTCGTGAATATTGGATGGATGCATGCCGGCTTCACCGCCGTCGGTGCGCGCCCACTGCGGTTTCGGGCCCACCAGACGGATACCTGTGCGACTGGAGTTGTAATGCACTTCCCATTCGGCGGCGAAGAAGGTGGTGATGTCCTGGTCGGTAAAAAAATCCGGCGCGCCATGAGGGCCGTAGATCACATGCAGCTGCCAACTGTTTCCAATCGTGGGATAAAGCGATTTTGGCAATGCAGCGGATGTCACCGGCTTCATCGGCGCAGCCAGATGCAGCACGTCACCAGTGCGCAGTGCACGCCCACCATGACCGCCAAATTGCCCCAACGTAAACGTGGACGCCGAGCCCAAATAAGGCTCGCACTGAATACCACCGGCAATACACAAATAGGCGCGCGCACCGGCTTGTTGTGCTTTGCCCAGATACAAGGTTTGTCCTGCTTTCACCGGATAGGTTTTCCAGAATGCCAGTGCCTGGCCATCCAGTGTGGCGGGCAGAACGGCGCCCGTCAGTGCAATATGGGTATCGCAATTGAATTTCAGTGTGGGACCATTCAGCGTGATATCCAGCCCGGCGCTGTTGTCATCGTTTCCGAGAAGACGATTGCCCAAGCGGAACGACAGACTATCGAACGGACCCGAAGGCGGCCCACCGATATGCCAGTAACCCGTGCGGCCGGGAAAATCCTGCACGCTGGTCAATGTGCCAGGCGATACCACGTCAAAGGTGGCGGGCGAATACTGGAAACTATTGAGAAAGCGCGTGTACATGCCGCCTTTCTGCATAACATCGGTGTACAGAATTTCGCGTATATAAGCGCAGTTGGTTTCGATGCCTTCCAGAC
>DATLII010000477.1:0-4362 GCA_035539495.1 Dongiaceae bacterium | reverse complement strand
CCGGATCTGCCGCCACCCCGCACCCGCTCCTCCGAGGCCGACAGCGGCCTGTCGCTGGTGGACAAGGACAAGGTGGAAATCGACGTGGCGGTGGGCAATATGCGCAGTAAATTGCGCACCCAGTACCCGGACCTGCTGCTGCATTTGAGCCAGCGCCTGAACCACTACCTGGAAATCGACTGGCTCAACGAGAACAACAGCCCCCTGGGCCCGGAAAAACTGGTGGATCACTTTGTGGATGCCGCCAATCAGCTGGACCTGCCGCTGCGCATCCGGCTCACGCTGTACAAATATTTCGAGCGCCACGTCATCGACAACCTGCGTGGCCTGCTGGAAGAGTCCAATCGTCTGCTGGTGGAAGCCGGCATCCTGCCTCATGTGCGGCCCAGCCGCCCCCGCAAAAACGAAAGCGCCGCCAACAACAGCAACGCCGGCATCGATCTGAAGGACCTACAGGAAGCCTTGTTGCCGATCGACGAGGCCGCACCGTATTCGATCCAGTTCACCGATGTACAGGCCCTGATGGCTCAGTTTTACGCCAGCAGCCTGAACCACCGCCTGTTTTCGGTGCAGCCTGGCCAGACCGGGCGGGAACTGGATAATCAGGCCTTGATGACGGTACTGAACCGTCTGCAGGAAGCCCAGGCTCATTCCACCCAGGACGATGATCCCCTGCACCAGGACGTGGATCACCTGGATGTGCGCCTGCTGCTGGAGCATCAGCTCGCCCACACCGCCCGCGAAACCGGTGCCCGCAAACTGCGTCAGGTGGACGACGACGTCATCAATCTGGTCAGCATGGTGTTCGAATTCATTCTGGACGACCGCAACCTGGCCCCCGAGGTGTCCCTGCTGCTGGGTCGTCTGCAGATTCCGGTGATCAAGATCGCGCTGCAGGACAAACGCTTCTTCAGCGAGCCCGACCACCCGACGCGCCGCCTGCTCAAGTTGCTGTCGCAAGCCGCCCTGGGTTGGGAAAAAGAATCGATCCTGCAACGGGACATTCTGCTGGAGGAAATGCGGATCGTGGTGAACCGCATCCTTAACGAATTCACCGGCTACAACCTGGATCTGTTCACCACCCTGGAACAGTCCTTTGGCCGCTTCCTGCAGGAAGAAACCCAGCGCGCCGAACTGGTGGAAAAGCGCGTATTGCAGTCCGCGCAGGGCCAGGCGCGCATGGAACAGGCCCGCCGCCTGATCAATCAGCTGATCAACGATCGCCTGCAGGGCAAGACACTGCCGTCGGTGGTGATCGACATGCTGGACGGTCCCTGGCGCACACTGATGCTACAAGTATTATTGCGCCACGGCCGCGATGCCGATCCCTGGCGCCTGTGTCTGCAAACTGTGGACGATCTGATCTGGAGCATCCAGCCCACCAACGCCGCCACCGATCGCGAGCGCTGGGTGAAGATGATTCCGCTGCTGCTCAAAAGCATCTGCAGCGGCCTGGAGAGCATTCGTCACCCCGGCATTGAAGTCGACAAATTCCTGTCAGCCCTGTGGGAGATTCACGGCCAGATTCTGCAGAATCCGCCTGATATACCGCTGCCCAACAGCCGCACCGTGGACCACACGCTGGAAGAACCGCAAGCCGGCCGTCGCAGCGCCATCGATCGCCAGCGCGAACGGATGGCGGAGCGCAGCGTCCATTTCGATCCGGATACCCCAGCCAACCAGGATCTCAAACACCGCATTCTGCGCATGAGTGAGGGCCAGTGGGCCGAGGTCACCGCCAGCGACGGCAAGACTCGCCGCTGCAAACTGGCCTATCGCGAAACCGATTCCGACCTGTACATCTTCGTGTCCCGCCGCGGCCATAAGGTGCTGGAGACCGACCTGGCCAGCATTCTGCGCATGATGCTGTCAGACGAATTCCGCCCGCTGCAGTCCGGCTCTATCTGGGATCGCGCCCTCAGCGCCGTGATGGGACGCATGTCGAGCGCAGACAAACCGGTCCAGGCCTGATATTCCCCGCATTTACGCGCCGCTTCCTTTTTTCCCGCTTACTTCCCTGCAAACGCCGCTTCCAACGCCGCCACATCCAGTTTGACCATTTGCAGCATGGCCAGCATGACGCGCTCCGCCGCCTGCCGATCAGGCGACGACAGCAATTCGCCCAACCGTTTCGGCACCACCTGCCAGGACAACCCAAACTTGTCCCGACACCAGCCGCACTGAACCGGACTACCGCCGTCGGCGATCAAGCGATTCCAATAATGGTCCACCTCAGCCTGATCGTTACAGTTGATTTCTAATGATATGGCCTCGGTGAATGGGAATTGCGGGCCACCGTTGACACCGGTGTACGCGCGCCCCATCAGGGTGAATTGCACAATCAGCACGTCACCTTTTTTTGTGGATGGGTTGTCGGAGGCGGAACGGTGAACGGCGTCGATGCGGCTGTCGGGAAACAGGCTGACGTAAAACTGGGCCGCTTCCTCGGCGTTATAGTTGAACCAGAGATTGACGGTGATCTTGTCCATGCTGAGCTCCTGCTTGCTATGCCTGTTGAGTGATTGCTTCAGGAAATAGTCGTGGCGAGAAACGCAAAATCGACAACGTCGGGGAAACTTTTTACACGCTCAATTGATCGTCGCCCGATCAGCCAACTTTTCACGCATGGCCAGCTCGATAGCGCGAATCTGATGGCCCACCGTCGCTTCCACCAGTTTGACCGATGGCATCACCTCGATAGTGGCGTGAATTTTTTTCAGCGCCAGCATTTGCCAGAAATGGGTGCCAAACGCCACGTCGCCCACGAACGGCACTGTATTTTGGCCCTCATCCACGCTGTAGTGAATCAGCAAGGGCACCACTTGTACGTCAGTGTCGTGGCAGACCTTGAACAGCTTTTTGTGGAAACGGCGCACCTTGGTGCCGTCAGTGGTGGTGCCTTCAGGGAAAAACAGCACCGACAGATTGTGGCTCAAACGCTCGTGCATGACGTGCATCACGTGTTCGGTATCACCTGAACCTCGATGGATGAACAGAGTACCGACCGTCTGCGCGATCGATCCCACCAGCGGCCATTGCAGTACTTCTGCCTTCGACAGGAAATTCACCGGAGTCTGGCCACCAATCAAAGGAATATCCACCCAGGAAATATGGTTCGCGATCAGAATCACTGCGCCGTCTTTTTCATGCGGGATGGTGCCGATGACGTCGACGTCCACGTTCAGAATCCGCAGCATGCGCGCGTACCAGCGTTGCATGATGGCGCGCACGCGAGGATGGAACGGTTGCTTGCGGGCGCCCACCCAATACAGCTGAATGATGCCCTGGAACATCAGCATCACGATCAGCGCGCACCGCCACAGCCTGCGAAACAACATAGAAAGAAAGCCCTTGAGGAAGCCCCGGAGAAAGAGGGGCCATGATTACCCAGAGCCGGGAGGGGATCAAGGGGCCGGGGTGGACTGCACTGTCAGCAGATTGGCGTCCCGATGCAGCAACCATTTGCCGGCGCGCTTGGTCAGCACAGTGAGCGTGTGGCCGGAACGTACGGTGGTTTGCGCGGATCCCGGCTGCCGGGTCGTCACCGTTAACCGCGACACCAGATAGGCCCAGTCGCCGATGACATTGACTTCCAGAATCTCGCTGCGTCCATCAAATTCAACCTTCGCCGCACCAGCGTCTGATGACATGGCGGCAAACGCGGCTTTACCAAATGGCTGCTGACCTGGCACCAGGAACAGCGCGTCGTCGGTCATCAGGCTCAGCACCTTGGCGGCATCGCCGGCCTTGGAAGCGTCAATCCAAGTCGCAACCAGTTCGCGAATCTGGCGCTCGTCCTCTTGCGTCTCATTCTCTTGCATATGGGGGTGCTCCCTGACGCCGCGCGGGCATCCCTTGGTCATGGCTGAAGTCATCCATGATAGGCGGACCGTGCAACGACCGGAAGACGCTCTTGATAGTGACACCATGACAACGAGACGACTGCTATCAACCCGCGCGCAAACGCTCAAACCAGATCAGGCGCGACCAGGCGATAACGCAACATCATTTCATGGTCCTCATGATCCATGATGTGGCAATGCCAGCCGTAACCCTGCAGCGGCCAACCCAATTCATCCCAACCAAACACGGTGTCTGGATCAAAACCCAGTTCGTCCGCCGTGGGAAAACGCACCAGGATGCGTGTGATCTGCCCCGGTGGACAACGCACGGTGTCCTTCCAGCCGTCTTCCACCGGCAATGGCAAATCCATCGGTCGCTTGAGCGCGAAGCGATCCGCAGACGGCGCCCACTTCCTGCCTTTTTTCAACGGTGGAGGATGTCGCAGCAGATAACGGGCCGTGCTGTAATCCTGCCGGCCGATGATACGAAATTGCACCAGATGCAAATGCAGTGTGTGAT
>DATLII010000476.1:0-11344 GCA_035539495.1 Dongiaceae bacterium | reverse complement strand
TTTCTTCAATGCCTTTCGCCACTTCCTCGGCGCAACGCACGGCGTCGGCATCTTCTTCCGCGTCAGGGCGGTTACCGTAACCGTCTTCAAAATCGATGCGGCTATCTTCCACCGGCTCGCTCTGCAGTTTTTTCACCACGCGCTCATACACGGTGTAAGCCATCCAGGCGGCGGGGTTGGCGCTTTTCAACCGCGCGGGGTCCGCTTCAATGGCAGCCGCCAGTGATTTGATTTCAAACGAAGTGGAAGGCAGGGATTCCGCGCCGGGAAAATCCAACACACGGGCCAGGGTGGCGAAATCCGGCGCATAGGTTTCCAGTGCTTTCAGTGCCAGGCCGCCCAGCTTCTGCGCGCCGCCGGCTTTGAACAGGTTGGCGCCGCCATACACGGTATGCACCTGCTGACGGGCCGATGAATCACCAGGATACACACCGCTGTGCTTGCGGTTGGAATCCGCCAGGCGGGCCAGAATGGATTGGGTGTCGGCGTCGGTCAGAGTCAGCTTCATGATGTGCCCAGTTCCTTAACATGCGATCAAGCATGCAAATCGTGTAAAAGTGGCAAACGGCTTCGATACTGCCGCCTGATTCAAAGGTATGGCGCAGAATAAACAGTGGTCGCGAGAAGGCCGGCTATTTTAGCGGCGCCTCAGTTGACTGGATAGGCTATAGTGTGGCCGCCCAGTCACGGATTCGCAATGGCTGTTCCCGGGTTTGCAACTGATTCAATCGCTGCGCCGCGCCCGCTGTTTCAGGTTTTCTGCAAGCACATGTTGTGCCTGCAAATGGTCGTCCAAATCGGCGCATTTGCGCTGCCAGGCCGCCACGGCTTTTTCATGTGGGATCACCAGGAACTGGTTGCGCTCCGCGGCGATAAAAATGCGATCAGCAATATCGGCGGCGGTCAGATCGGATGAATTGTCTACCAGCTTGTTGAGGGTCTGTTGAGTGCTCAGGTCGGGCGAGCGCAACGATTCACCCAGGTTGGTGCGGAAGAAAGAAGGGCACACGCAGGTGACGCCGATACCAAACGGGTGCAGCTCAGGAGCCAGGGTTTCCGACAGCGATACCACCGCCGCCTTGGCAACGTTGTAATTGCTCATGCCCGGCGGATTCAGCAGGCCCGCCATCGACGCGATATTCACGATATGGCCGTGGCCCTGTTCCTTCATCGCCGGCACAAAGGCGTGACAACCCCGCAGCACGCCATTGAAGTTGATGTTCATCATCCAGTGCCAATCATCCAGCGACAGCCAGTCGAACGGGCCGCCTCCGGCGACGCCGGCATTGTTGATCAGCAGATCGGTGCCGCCCCAACGTTCCTGCATCGCGGCGGGCGCATTCTGCAGATTAGCGTCCTGGCTCACATCGCAACGGTAAAAAAAGGCATCGGGGCCCAATGCTTTCAGCTCAGCCACTACCGCCAGAGCGCGCTCTTCATGAATGTCCGCCACGCAGACACGGTACCCGGCACGGGCAAAGCGCAACGCCAGCTCCCGGCCCAGGCCGCTGGCAGCACCGGTGATAAAAGCTCTTTTGGGGGAGTCGGCAATAGACGTGTTCGAAGCCATGGGCATCCTTCCTCTTCTTCTTAATCTCAGGAAAACATCGGGTTGGCAAAGCCGGACCGCGGGCGGAGGGGCGACTTGAACTGCCCTTAACGCTTTGTTAGCGTTGTTGTTTCCCTACCGGAAACGCTTTCAATGCGCCGCGCGATCAACTTCCTACTTTGTACTGTTTTTATAGCCTGTCTGGCAACCGGCGCAGCGGCCAACACACTGGAGCGGATCTTCACCCAGGCTAATGTGGTGGACGAACGCACCGAGCAGGACATCCACTACCTGCTGCCCCTGGGCCGGGTGAAGGACGATCGTAAGGCCGGGCGCGCGCTGCCATCGCACTATGAGCGTCTGGAAGGCAACCTGGCGGTGGTGACCTGGAAGTTGGAAGGAGCCTTGTCCCTGGGCGATGCCCGCCAACTGATGCTGACGTTTCTGGAACGGCAAAAGGCCGATCTGATGTTTGAATGCGCCGGCCGGGACTGTGGTGAAAGTTCTCTATGGGCCAACGGTATCTTCGCCCAACCTTTATTGTTCGGATCCGACCGCGCCCAATATCTGTGGGTATTGCGTTCCCGCGAAGCGCCGCGCTACCACGTGCTGTATCTGGTGGAACGCCCCAACCGCCGTCTGTATTTCCATGAGGAAACCCTGACTGTTCCCGCTGGCGAGTTGAGTGCCGACGGGGCACAGTCCGCATTGAAAAACCGGGGCAGGGTGGTGGTTGGGCGAGTCGGTCTGCTGGATAACAAGGCGGATTTCGGCGAAGTGGTGGCGCGGGTTTCCCAGTGGAAAGCCGGCATCAGCTTCCCGCCGGTGCTGGTGATTCATCGTCATGGTGAAACCACGGCGCTGACAGGCCTGACGCAGCAATTGACGGATGCGCTGACCGCTGCCGGCATCACCGCCCAGGTAGAAGATGTTGGCGCTTTGGCACCGGATATTGATGCGCCCGGCATGATCTGGGTGGAATGGGTGAATACCGCCTGGTACCCGGGCATGGATTGAGGCTGTACAATCGCCCTTTCCAATCTCCTTTCCTATCTCCTGTATGCGAAACCTGGATACTCACTGTGACCCCAACCGATCCCACTGACTTGATCAACACCGACGAAGCCATCGACGAACTGCACACGATCCGGGATTTCATCCGCTGGACCGTGTCCCGTTTCAACGAGCAGGGCGTGACCCTGGGCCACGGCTTCGACGATCCCTGGGACGAAGCGGTCGCCATCATTTTGCATGCATTGCATTTGCCCTGGGACATCGACCACCGCATCCAGGATTCCCGCCTGACCAGCAGCGAGCGCGAAAGCATCGTCGAACAAGTGGTACGCCGCATCAGCGACCGTATTCCCACGGCTTATTTGACGGGTACAGGCTGGTTCGCTGGCATTCCCTTCAAAGTGGATCAACGGGTGCTGATTCCCCGTTCCCCCATCGCCGAACTGATCGAGAAGCGCTTCGAACCCTGGATCGACGGCGAGCAAGTCACCAGCATCCTGGACCTGTGTACCGGCAGCGGCTGCATCGGCATCGCGTGTGGCCAGTACTTCCCCGATGCGTTGGTGGACTGCGTGGATCTGAGCGAGGACGCTCTGGATGTAGCGGAGCAGAACGTGCAGGCTCTGGGCGTGGAAAACCAGGTCACCCTGATCTATTCCGACCTGTTCGAAGCCCTGGACGGCCGCACCTATGACCTGATCGTCTCCAACCCGCCCTATGTGGACCAGCAGGACATGGACAGCCTGGCGGACGAATTTCACCACGAACCGCGCATGGGCCTGGAGGCGGGCATCGACGGCTTGGACATCGTGCGGCGCATGCTGCCGGAGTTGTCCCGTCACCTGAATCCCGGCGGCATCGCGGTGATCGAGGTAGGGAATTCCTGGCATGCACTGGAGGAAGCCTATCCCGACGTTCCCTTCACCTGGGTGGAGTTCGAACGGGGTGGCCACGGCGTTTTCATTCTCACTAAAGAGGATATCGATCACCATCAGGCGGATTTCGTGCTCTAACAGGCTGTTAAGCCGGTCTGCCAACCGTTTCGTAATGGCCGTTCACCCCGGCGCTGAATAACAGGCGCGTGCCTTTCGACCGGGCCGCGTCAGCCGGGTATAATGGCGCCCGCATTCCACAACGCAAAACAGTCTCCCGATCCAGCAGGAACCCTATGTCCGGTAATTCGTATGGCAAGCTCTTCACTGTCACCACTTTCGGCGAAAGCCACGGCCCGGCCCTGGGCTGCATCGTGGACGGCTGCCCCCCCGGACTGGAGCTGACCGAGGCCGATCTGCAGGTGGACCTGGACCGGCGCAAGCCCGGCACTTCGAAATACACTACCCAGCGCCGCGAGGACGATCTGGTGCAAATCCTGTCCGGTGTGTTCGAGGGCAAGACCACCGGCACCAGTATCGGCCTGTTGATCGAGAACACCGACCAGAAATCCAAGGACTATTCCGAGATCAAGGATAAGTTCCGCCCGGCTCACGCCGACTACACCTACCAGCAAAAATACGGCATCCGCGACTATCGCGGCGGCGGCCGCTCCTCGGCCCGGGAAACCGCCGTGCGGGTGGCGGCGGGGGCCATTGCCAAGAAGTTCCTCAAGGTGCGCTACGGCATCGAAGTACGGGGCTACGTATCACAGATCGGCGACATCAAACCGCAGAAATTCGACTGGGCGGCGGTGGAGCAGAACCCATTCTTCTGCCCGGACCCGGACGTAGTGCCGCAGATGGAGCAACTGATTGACGATTTGCGCCGTGACGGCAGCTCTATTGGCGCCAAGGTCACCGTGGTGGCTACGGGTGTGATGCCCGGTCTGGGCGAACCCATCTTCGATCGTCTGGATGCGGAACTGGCCCACGCCCTGATGAGCATCAACGCGGTGAAAGGCGTGGAGATCGGCGCCGGTTTCGACAGCATCACCCAGCGCGGCGAGCAGCATCGCGACGAACTCACGCCGAAGGGCTTCCTCAGCAACAACGCCGGCGGCATTTTAGGCGGTATTTCCTCAGGTCAGGACATCGTCGCTCATATCGCCCTGAAACCCACCTCAAGTATCCGCATTCCCGGCAAGAGCATCGACGTGCACGGCAATCCGGTGGAAGTGGTCACCACCGGCCGCCACGACCCCTGCGTGGGCGTACGCGCAACCCCCATTGCCGAAGCCATGATGGCGCTGGTGCTGATGGACCATGTGTTGCGTCACCGCGCACAAAACGCAGATGTGCAAAGCGGTACACCGGTAATTCCGGGCCTGGCGCGGGAATGAACCTGCGCCAACCGCTGTCGGGCGAAACCGTTTCATCGGAGCGCCCTTCATCGTGGCTGCTGGCATGACCGGCGCCACCACGCCAACCACTGCCTTATCATCCCGACCGGTGCCTTACTGGCGTTTGTCGTCGTTCTACTTTTTCTATTTCACCGTGGTGGGCGCCCAGGTTCCGTTCTGGACGTTGTATTTGCACCACATGGGTTTCAGCCTGGTAGAGATCGGCACCTTAACTGCGATCCAGCTCAGCACCCGCCTGTTTGCACCCAATCTGTGGGGTTGGATCGGCGACCGCACCAACAAGCGTATTTTCATTATCCGCGTCGGCGCGCTGCTGACGGCACTGGCGTATGCAGGCGTATTTCTGCACCCGGGTTTCTGGGGCATCGCGCTGGTAATGGCGGGATTCAATTTCTTCTGGAATGCGATCCTGCCGCAGTTTGAAGTGATCACTCTGCAGCACCTGAAACACGATGCTCAGCGTTACAGCCTGATCCGGCTGTGGGGCTCCATCGGTTTTATCGCGTCGGTGGTGGGTCTGGGCTGGTATTTCGAGCATCATCCGCTGGAACAGCTACCCATATGGGTGACGGGTTTCATGGTGATGATCATGGTGGCCACGGTGTTGGTCACTCAGCCGGAAGGCGAGCGTACCGGCGGTGGAGGTTTCGCGCCTTTCCTACAGCAAATGCGCAACGGCACCGTGCTGATGTTCTTCCTGCTCTGCTTCCTGATGCAGGTGTCTCACGGTCCTTATTACGCGTTTTTCTCCATCTTTCTGCAGGATGAAGGTTATAGCCGTACCCTGATCGGTGGTTTTTGGGCAATCGGTGTACTGGCAGAAATCGGTGTGTTTTTGCTGATGCATCGGATCATCGGCAATTTTAATGCGCGCACATTGGCGATCGGCTGTTTGTTAGCCGGTGCCTTGCGCTGGTGGTTGACCGGCTATTTTCCCAACCACACCGGTATCCTGGTGCTGGCGCAGCTAGGTCATGCCGCTACGTTTGGCGTGTTTCATGCGCTTGCCATCCACCTGATTCATCGTTTCTTTACCCAGCAGGCATCGGGTCAGGGGCAGGCGGTGTACAGCGCGTTCTGTTATGGTGCGGGCAATGCGGCCGGCGCCTATCTGGCAGGCTTGATCGTGCAGGCGTATGGTGGAGCGGTGGCGTACTATGCCGCCTCCGTCCTGTTGCTGTTGTCGGCTGTGCTGGCATACTTTCTTTTTTCGCGGGTCGACCAGACCCAAAGGTGAATGATGGCTACATCGGATAGTTTGGAATTGAATCGTTTGGACCCGCAAAAACTCAAACAGGATCTGATCGACACTGGCCGTTGGATCGACGGCAATCGTTGGTGCCCGGCCACCAGCGGCAACCTGTCCGCGTGGGTCGATTCTCAGCAGTTTTTGATCACTGTGTCCGGCAAGGGTAAAGGTGAACTGACCCAGGACGACCTGATGACGGTGGACGCTGGCGGCAATCCAGTGAACACCTCGCTGCGCCCATCGGCGGAAACCTTGCTGCACTCTCTGATCTACCGCCGTTTCCCGCAGGCCCGTTATGTATTTCACACCCATTCCATTTATGGCACGCTGCTGAGTCGGATTATCTGGAGTGGCGAGATCGTCTTCCGAAATTACGAATTGCAGAAAGCCTTTTCCGGCATCGATACCCATGAAGTGGAACTGATAGTACCTGTGTTTGGCAACAGCCAGGACATGGTGGCACTGGCGCAGGAAATCGACGCGCGCCTGGACCAGATCGAGCTGTGCCGGGCATTTATTCTGGCGGGCCATGGCCTGTACACCTGGGGCAGCACCGCCAAGGAAGCGCGCCGCCATATCGAGGCGCTGGAATTCCTGCTGGAATGCGAATACAAAAGTATGCTTTTGTTGAAATGAGAGGAGGGCCACCATGAGCACCCTGTATATCTACAGTGAAAAAAATGCCGGCGAACCGCTGGTGGAAACCCAGGATCAGAAAGAAATTGCTCGCCTGTTGGCAGCCGAGGGCATCCGCTTCGAGCAGTGGGAAGCGGGCGCGAAGATCACTCCCGAATCCACCACCGACGACATCCTGGACGCCTACGCAGATGCCGTTGACCGGTTAATGACAGAAGGTGGCTACAAATCCGTGGATGTCATCAACATGTCCCCCAGCCATCCCGACAAGGCGGCGTTGCGGCAGAAATTCCTCGACGAACATCGCCACAGCGAAGACGAAGTGCGTTTCTTCGTGAAAGGCGACGGCATTTTCTATCTGCATTTGAATGATCGCGTGCTGGCGACCCAATGCTGCGCCGGCGATCTGATCAGCGTGCCTGCCGACACCCGGCACTGGTTCGACATGGGCGATGCGCCCAACTTCACCGCCATTCGCATTTTCACCAATCAGGAAGGCTGGGTGGCCAAATTCACCGGCGACAAGATCGCCAGCGAATTTCCGCGCTATGAAGTGCTGGCGAAGTGAGTGATGCAGTGACGCAATCCAATGCCGTAATCAAGGCCGTTGTTACCGACATCGAAGGCACCACCACCAGTATTTCCTTCGTGGCGGATGTGCTGTTTCCCTATGCGAGGGAACGTATCGCACAATTTGTTTGGGATCATTCATCCGATCCGGACGTAGCGGCGGAAATCGCTGCTGTGCGCAAGGAAATTGGCGAGCCTGAAGCATCGCTGGAGCGCGTGGGTGAGGTGCTGGTGGACTGGATCAACCGCGACCAGAAAATCACACCGCTGAAAACCCTGCAGGGCATCATCTGGCGCGTCGGTTATGAGGACGGCAGCCTGAAAGGGCATCTCTATCCGGAAGTGGCGCAGCGGTTGCGGGATTGGAAAGCGGCGGGCGTGCAGTTGAATGTGTATTCCTCCGGCTCGGAAGCCGCACAGAAATTGCTGTTCGGTTTTAGCGAAGCCGGTGATCTAACCCCGCTGTTTACGCATTTTTTCGACACCCGTATCGGTGGCAAACGCGAAGCGGCTTCCTACGAAGCCATCAAACGCACGCTGAAACTGCCAGGCGAGCAGATCCTGTTTCTGTCGGACATCGTGCAGGAACTGGATGCGGCGGAACAGGCTGGTATCAAAACCATTGCGCTGGATCGTCAGTGCATCATTGAGGGTTTCGGTGCGCATCCTGTCGTGCACAGCTTCGATCAAATTGATCTGGCATCCATCCGGTAATCATCACAGTTTCTGACGAATCCCACTCTCCGATGAGTCTCTCGCTCCCGCAACACCGACTGTTCGTCTACGGCACGCTGCAGTGGCCGGAGCGGGTGCGGGATATCATCGGGCGCGCGCTGGAGGGAGTGCCTGCGCACTTGGACGGTTATCGCTGCGGTCGGGTTGCGCGGGCGGATTTTCCTGGCATCGTGCCCGACACATCCGCTCGCACTGTCGGGCAATTGCTGAGTGGCTTGAGCCAGGATGATCTAACGCGACTGGATGCTTATGAAGGTGAGTTATATCGGCGCATTCGCATCACGGCCATAGTCGATGCGGACGGCAGTGCTGTCAGCGCTTGGGTTTACGCCATTGCCCCTTGGGCTCAAGACCGTGTGACAAAGGAGCCCTGGCGGCTCGACCAGTATCTGCAACAATCGCCGCGCGTTACTTATCGCAATTAACTAATTACCGAAATCAATCTACAGCAACAAATCTGCAGGTTGCTGTAAGCCAATCTCTGCCTCAGCTCCCACCGGTCGCTGGTTGATCAGTTGTTATTCTATCACGCACATATTTGCCTGCTGTTTGATGATTTATGCCGGAAAGCAGCGCGTTAAACGTTGACGCTGCCTGTACCAGCCCCCAGACTTTTCTTATCTTCCCCGACCCGATGGATTCCAATATGGCCCGGCAGGAAGCCAAAGCAGAGCCTGTGCAGATCGAGTTAGTGCAATTGGTTGTCGCCATTGGCCGGCATGATGAATCCGCCTTCAACCTTTTCTATCAGCGGACGGTAACGCACGTGCACACCATCGCTCACGCCATCCTGCGCCAATCCTGGTTAGCACAGGAAGTCGTGTGCGACCTCTACGTGCAGGTGTGGGAGAACGCCCGTTACTACGATCCTGAGCGTGGAAGCGTGTTGGCTTGGCTGGCAGTGATGACCCGTTCCCGCGCTCTGGATCGGTTGCGCGTTTTGCGTCAACAGCCCGTGCAGCAAAGCCTCACAGAAGCTGAAGCAGAGCTGCCCGGCAGCGAGGCGGACGATCCCCTGTATCAGCTTTCGCTGTTTCAACAGGATTCCGGTGTGCGTCTGCTATTGGCGCAAATGCCGGATCTGCCACGTCAGGTTCTGCTGTTGTCTTTTTTTCGCGGACTCAGCCACGCCGAAATCGCTGCAGAATTAACGTTACCGTTGGGCACCGTGAAATCCTACCTGCGCCGCAGTCTGAAACAACTGCGGCAAGCGCTGCACGCCTTGTATGGAGAGATCAGCCATGAGTGACACCTACGACGATCCCTTCGATATCACCACCGTGGCGCGTCTCAGCCTGGCGTTGTCGCCCAAGGAATTGCCGACGCGCGTCATTAACGATCTAGCCGCCAATATTCAGTCCCGCATCCGAAAAGATTCCCTGGTCCAGACCCGTTCCATTCGCCGTGAAGAAGGCGACTGGAATCCCTGGTTCAACGACATCGAAATCAAAATGCTGCATCAGGATCCCGAGCGCAACCGACAGACCGCGCTATGGCGTCTGCATCCTGGCGCAGTGATTCCCGCGCATGAACATCATGGCGATGAAGAGTGTCTGGTGCTGGAAGGGGAAATTGAATCCGGTGGTTTGGTGCTTCGAACGGGAGATTTTCATTTTGCGCAAGCTGGAGGCTGGCACGCGCCCATTCGGTCGCAAGGCGGGGCGCTGCTGTTGATCAGCTCAGACCTGATCTTTTGAATTCCCCCTACATACAGATGGTTTACGGAAGTCACATTGCGTGGAGCGGATAGATTCCATTCATTGTTTTTCCGCCTGTTGCAGACGCAAGTTTATCAACTTTGTTTGCTTAACATGGAAACCCTATGAAAACCTCAACTCATGAACCAGCACCTCCTCTGGCACGTCAAGCATCTTATTGGGACAAGTGGAACGCGGAAACCAGGGAGAAAAAGATTAATCCGGAGTCAGAGCGCCAATCCCAGGTCGTGCGTGGCTGGATCGATGCGCTGAACCGCAAGGATCTGCAGATTCTAGATGTGGGCTGCGGTTGCGGTTGGATGAGCAAAGAGCTTTCGTTTTATGGCAGTGTGACGGGGCTGGATTTGTCGCCTGGCATGATCGAGCGGGCAGCTCAACGCTATCCTCACATACACTTTATTGCCGGCAGCATTACCGAC
Source organism: Dongiaceae bacterium (assembly GCA_035539495.1). GTDB lineage: Bacteria > Pseudomonadota > Gammaproteobacteria > Pseudomonadales > Ketobacteraceae > Ch67. The sequence continues at coordinate 1,161 of DATLII010000476.1, read as the reverse complement.
TGCGAACTACCAGCAGGTAGTTTCGACGTGATTGTGACATTGGAAGTGTTGTCCCATGTAGCAGACCAGCCGGAATTTATGCTGCGCTGCGCAGAGCTGCTCAAACCCGGCGGCCTGTTGCTGCTATCCACTCAGAATCGTGTGGTGTACCAGCGAATGGGGGATGTGAAGCCGCCCGCCGCCGACCAGATTCGCAACTGGGTCGATGGCCGTTCTCTTAAGCAACTGGCGTTACATGACTTCCAACTATTGGCGTTGCAGTCTGTTTGTCCCCGTGGAAACTTGGGATTTCTGCGCTTTGTCAATTCCACTAAGCTCAACCGACTTCTAGCGCGATTGCTGGGTGAAGGACGTGTTCAAGCCATTAAAGAACGCTGGTTATTGGGTTCCACCCTTATGCTCAAGGCGCAGAAGCCTGTTGCGGTAGCTTCTTGCTGAATGTTCAAGCCAACAAATCCAAAATCGCCTTCGCCGCGTTCGACAACGAATGCCCCGGGTGAAATACCACGCCCAGCGCCCGTTCCAGCTGCACGGTTTTAATCGGTAGTTCCTGCACTTCCGCATCCAGCATCGTAGCCGGCAGCACCGTCCAACCCAAACCGATCGACGTCATCATCTTGATGGTTTCCAAATAATTCGTCGAAATCGCCACCTCGATTTTCAATTCCTCTTCCTGGAACAGCTTCTCCACAATGCGGCGTGTAAATGTCGCCATGCTGGGCAGAATGGCTGGATACGCCGCCAGATCCTGCAACTGCACTGCACGCTGCGACGCCAATGGATGCTCCACACTTACCATAAACGCGAGCGGATCATTCCATACCGTCCGTGTTTGCAATGTGGGATGCGGCTCCGGCGGCAGCGTAACAATGCCTAACTCCAGCTCTCCGTGCATCACCAGATCGAACGCCATTTCCGAATCGATGAACTGAATATCCAGCGTTACCTCGGGATAGTTACGCGAAAAGGTTTTCAGAATCGGCGGCAACCGATGCAAGCCGATATGATGCGACGTGCCGATCTTCAACACCCCACTAACCGCGCCGCTCAAATTCGAGAGCTCCCGCCGCATATCCTCCATTTCCAGCAGAATGCGTTTGGCCCGGGGCAGCAACGCCTGCCCGGCCTCGGTCAGATTGATCTGACGCCCAATGCGATCGA
>DATLII010000475.1:0-2748 GCA_035539495.1 Dongiaceae bacterium | reverse complement strand
CGCCTTACTTGCCGTAGCCGGGCCGCAACTGGTCTGCGGTCATGATAAGGCCGGTCCGAAAGCGGTGCCGGATTGGCCTGCAAGGACCTTGTATGAATGGCGGTATGCGGCAAAGTATTCCTCTTCGCTGGATCACCAAGGAATGGAATCATGAAAGCTGTCCGTATCGAAGGATTTGCCTCGCAAGCAACATTGGTTGTCGATGAAACCCGTAAAGCGCCTGTCTGCCGACACAATGTTTTGGTCGAAGTCCACCATGCATCGGTGAATCCGCTTGATTGGAAAATGCAAAGCGCGCTGGCGTTGATTCCACGTAATGTATTTACGCCGGTCATTCTTGGGCGTGACTTTTCCGGCGTCGTGGCGGGTGTGAGCAATGGCGTTTCCGATTACCAGGTAGGTGATCGGGTGTTCGGTTTTTCGATGAATTTCATCCGCGGCACGTTTGCCGAATATGCGTCGGTCAACGTCAAGCATCTAGCGAAGGTACCAGACAATGTGTCTTTGCGTGACGCCGCCACGCTTCCAACGGCAGGCGTTATTGTGTTGCAGAGCTTGCGCAAGGCCCATTTCATCAAGGGCGAGCGCATTGCTATCGTAGGTGCGTCCGGTGGTGTCGGCACCTTTGCTGTGCAGATCGCGAAGGCTCTGGGTGCGCATGTCACCGGAATCTGCAGCACGAATAATCTGGAGCTAGTGCGCTCTCTGGGTGCAGATCAGGTGGTGGATTACACACAACCTGATTATCTGCAGCAAATTAGCCAATGCGACATTGTGTTCGACACTACCACTGGTATTTACCCGATCCAGCAATGGTATCCGTTACTAGCGAAAGGCGGGCGCTACGTGTCGATTGCACCGGATGGAAAAACCATGCTGTCGATGTACCTGAATCGCTTATTGGCTCGCGAGCCTTATGCCTTTTTTCATTCGGCAATTCCCAGCGCTTCTGACTTGAAAGAGTTGAGTCGACTGATGGCAGAGCACCGGCTGAAGCCCGTCATTGACAGCCAGTTCAGCTTGTCTGACATCAACGCGGCGTTTGAGCGTAGTCGCTCGAAACGGGCGCGGGGGAAAATCGTCATCGATGTGAAAGAGTCTGACTGAAACTATTAGCGACTCGTCATTCGCATGCCGGCGTTACTTACACTGCGCGCTGTAAAAGCTGACCGGTTTTAGCAATTTCACCGCGACTTTCAGTGAAAATCCTCGGCTTTATCTGTAAGGCATGATGTTTGCTGCTGGATCTATGAACTCCCTCACCCGGCCAGCAGGAGGCATCATGACCATCAACCTGTTTGATACCCAAGGAACAGCGCTGGACCAGCAGAAATTCACTTGGAAAGAGCTGGTGCAGGGGCCGATCAGCAAGCTGGACGATGATGCGTTTACGCGCGTGCGCATCATTCTTATGAATGGCATCGAGCAGCAGGCGAGCAGATTTCAGCATTTGTGTGCGCAATTCAATGCGGGATTACGTGAACCATTGGCCCGTATCCGTCGCGTTGAACATCATCAGCAAACCATGGTGAATTGGTTGTTGTCAGCCGATCATTCGCCGCTGGAAACCACGATCGCTTTTGAACAGGTCGCGATCGAGGTTACCGCTGCAATCGCTCAGCAGGAACCAGACCCCTATCTGGCGCAGGTGTATCGCTTCGGGCTGCTGGAAGATTTCGATCACATGTACCGGTATGCCGCGTTGATGGATCGGATAGAAGGCAAGGATGCCAACAATATTCTGCAGTGTTACACCGACATCGTTCCGGGCAGGCCCACCATGGTGGAGCATCGGCACCCGCTGGATGATCTGCGTGATCACTACAACCGCGCCACCGCCGACCCCATCAGCAAATTGAATGCGCTGACCATCCTGTCGGGCGAATACCAGACGCGTGATTATTACATGACGATCGGCCCCACCTTCGCTGATCCGGTTGCCCGTCTGCTGTATGCCGAGATTGCCTCCATTGAGGAACAGCATGTCACGCAGTATGGCTCCATCATTGATCCCAATGAAACGCTGCTGGAAAAATGGATGCTGTATGAGGCTAACGAGGCGTACAACTATTACAGCTGTATGAAAGCGGAATCGAATCCACACGTCCGAGCGATCTGGGAACGCTTTCTGAATTACGAGCTGGGTCATCTGAATGTGGTGATGGAATTGTTCAAGCGATATGAAAGGCGCGATCCCGCCGAAGTGCTACCGGAAAGATTGCCTGATCCCATTGCCTATCAAAGCCAGCGTGAATTTGTGCGCAACACGCTTAAGACCGAATGGAATCTGAGCGCAGCCGGTCCGCGCTTTGTCGATAACTCGCAGGAAACCGTGGCCACTCAGACTTATCGTGAGCACCTGAATGTGGAAGGTTCGCCATCGGATGCGGTGGCTGCGGGGTATCTGTGGCAACCCGGCACAGAACTCGCTAGAAAACCCCCACCCAAGGCGGCCTGACAAGGCAGGAGTACGATCATGGAAAAATCGACTGTTATCGGAAAAAACCGTACAGGCATGGATCGATCACCCATTCACGGCCGGCAGATGATGGAAGGCGCCGATACGCTGACTGAGTTGGCGGCGCCCTCTTGCTACAACCTGACGGCTATCGAAAAACAATACATCAGCAAGGCTAATGCTATTGGCTCGGTCCCCGTTCCCGCCACCACCAGGGGCGTGCTCAAAACAGCCCGGGAAAAATTCAGGGGGCACAATCCGGAAGTGTTCATCAACAAACTGGGTGCGCG
>DATLII010000474.1:0-2906 GCA_035539495.1 Dongiaceae bacterium | reverse complement strand
GGCGTCCTGTTTATGGCCGCGGGACGCCGGGTCGCCGAAGAAAATCAGAATGGCATCGCCGACAAACTTATCGATGGTGCCGCCGTACTTCAGCGCGATGCGCGACATCTCAGTGAAGTAGCTGTTGAGCAGATCGGTCAGCGCTTCAGGCTGCAGTTCCTCGGAAATCTCGGCGAAGCCTTTGATGTCGGAAAAGAACACGGTGAGCTTTTTACGCTGGGTTTGCAGCTTCACATCGGTCTGGCCGGAGAAAATCGAACCCCACACTTGCGGCGGCAGATATTTCGACAGCTTGCGCGACAGACTGGCGGCGTCCTTCTGCCGTTCCGTCAATTCGTTCTGAATGCGGATCAGCGTGTTCGCTTGCTTGAACGAGAAATAGCCCAGCACGCTCACATAAAAAGTGGCGGTAGTGAGCGCGGCAATCAGCGTGGGCATGCTGGGTGGCGCGAACAATAACGTAGGCGGCCCCAGCAGAATCAGGCTGCCGATGATGCCCAGCAGCAGGCTGCACAGGCTCACCACCCAACCGAACAAACCGCCGATGGTAATGGTGCCGGCGCTGACCAGCAGGAACAGCATCAGGCTCAGGGTGGGATCGAAATCGAACACGACAAAAGCGCCGCCGGCGATGATGGTGTCCAGCAGAATCACAATGGAATTGGCGGTGGAAGGATTCTTCTTGCGGTAACTCGTCGACGCGAAGTGAGATGCCATGGGATAGCCCACGGCCACCAGCGGAGCCCACCACAGGCTGGTGGCGAGGCCGCCAGTCATCAGTGCAATCACAATCGTAATGCCTGCCGCCAGATAAGCCAGCAGACGGATGTAGTGGGGCGGGAGTTCCTTGTTGATCAGGCGTTGAGGCGTAATGTCCAGGAAAAACCTAATTGACATGCAACGTCTTCCAGAGCGTCGAAACCAGAGGTTTCATGAGTTTCCTGTCGAATAAGTAAGCTGTCCCTGCATTTTCAAATGAAAACGACAGTGGATTCAGCAGTGTAAGCCGAACCTCCCTGGGCTCACAACGGCAACCGGCGTGATTTTTGGGCTTGCTTTTAGGGTTTTGACCTGCCGAGGGACAGCGTCCATGCGTCACCCGGTTCAGTCTGGGGCGCTGATCCGGTTTTCGCGGCGGACAGTGTTCAAACCTGGGAGGCTCAACCGGGGCGCCGGGACGAAACCAGTGTCAACGGCGTGGTCAGTTTGCCACGGATGCCGGTCTCCGGATACAGCAGTTGCAGGTATTCCTGGGCCGGTGTTTCCGCCGGCACGAAGTCCAGCACCTGCCGCATGGCGTCTTCCCGGCCGATACGGTGCGCGGGGGATACCATCAGCGGATCCAGGCCTTCGATCACCCGCAACAACACGGCGTCAATACCGGGTTCGGTGACGGGCATCCAACTGCCTCGGGCGGTGCCCAGCAGATCGCTGAGCTGACGGGGGCGAGGGGAGCGAACCCCTACGGTGGGAATGTTGGTAATCAGGCCGACGTGGGAAGCCACGCCGAAGCTACCGGGGCCGGTCTTGCCGCGGCCATCGCAGATGATGACGTCGGGCACTCGCACCAATTTGGCCAGAGCGGCCACCACAGACGGTACCTTGCGGAAAGACGCCAAGCCCGATTGGGCCGGGAATTCGCTGGTGCGAATCGACACTTTCCGTTCCAGCAACTGCAGCGACGGCAACGAGCGCACCGATATCGATGCCTGCACCGTCACCATATGGTCGTTTTCATGGGTAGAAGCCACCTCCACCCGACCCAGCAGGCGGGGGCTGCGACAACGGCCATCGGTCACGACCCAGGCGCTCAGGTTTTTTTGGATTGCACGGGCTTGCTCAACACTGACATTCCATGGATGTAGTTGATGCGTCTTCATGCAGAAATCCCGACAGGGCTTGTGGTGGTTGGTTAAAGTATCGACAACATTTCGTAACAGAAGCGAGAAATAGATCATATTTTGAGCAAAACGGCGTCAATTTTTTTGTTGCCCGTCGGGTGGAGGCGTTTGGAAGACTGCTGGTGTGGTACCGGATGGGGTAGGGATAAACGCTTGTCTGGGCTATCATTTCGCTTTTCCCGCCCCCCTTTTTCCCAGGTGAAGCATGACGGACATCATTGAGGCCATCCAAAAGCGTATTTCTATCCCCCGGCTGAATGCCCCCGCTCCGGGACAGGAGCAGTTAGAGACGTTGTTCTCGTGCGCCGTGCGGGCTCCGGACCATGGTCGCATGCGCCCGTGGCGGTTTGTGGTCATGCAGGGAGATGCCTTGGCCAGGTTGGGTTTGGTGTTCGAGCAGGCCGGTCTGTCCGGTGATCCGGGGGCTGACGAAGGCAAGCGGGCCCGCTGGCGCGATATGCCGTTGCGCGCGCCGATGGTGATCGCCGCTATCGCCAAGGTAAAACCCAACCCCAAGGTGCCCGATTGGGAACAGGTTGTGGCGGTGGCGGTGGCGGTGCAGAACATCCAGCTGGCGGCGCGGGAGCTGGGTTTCGGCACCATGTGGCGCACCGGCGAAATGACGATAGCGCCAGAAGTGCGGGAACATTTTGAAATGGCAGGCACTGACCGGCTGGTGGCGTTCCTTTACATCGGCACCCCTGAGGGGGAGGCGCGGGCACCGGAATTCCAGCCCCTGGCGCAGTGCGTGGAATACCGCAGTTAAACAGTGCAATTAACCGGCGCTCAGGATTGATATTTTTCCTGGGACGCTATATCTTACGCGCCTCTTGTGGGAGCCCTGGCATGAGCCCGGCTTGCACAGATTTCCAGTCCGGTGAGGTGTCCGAGCGGTTGAAGGAGCACGCCTGGAAAGTGTGTGTACGTTAATAGCGTACCGAGGGTTCGAATCCCTCCCTCACCGCCATTTTCGCAAAAAAGAGTAATGAAAAAGCCCCGCCTGCC
>DATLII010000473.1:0-2452 GCA_035539495.1 Dongiaceae bacterium | reverse complement strand
CCATGTGCATGAGCCCCTGGTACATCGCCGGGAACAGGCTGTTGTTGAAATTATTCCAGCGCAATTCCAGGATGGTGTCGGCCGGATCGATGTGCGTCGCCAGCACATCCAGAATCACTTCGCCGGAATCGATGCCGTTGTCGACATAATGAAACGATGCGCCGGTCATTGGCACCACCGGCACTGTTTTCTTTTCTAGGGTGGTCCAGTCGACTAACTTCTCACCCCGGGCACCGTGCAGCGCATCCAGCGTGGCGTAGGCACCGCGGCGTTCGTACGGCGATTCAATCCGCGTGATACCGGGATGAATATTGACGATCCGACGCGCGAACGGCGCACCGGGTCGCACCAGCTCATCCAGGATCACCAGCAAGCCGTCCAGCAACACCAAATCCGCTTCAAGCTCATACAACCGATCCAGCAGACGCCGTTCAAATTCGCTTTTTTCCGCCGGACGTTCTGGCGCTTGCAACGGACGCCGCCGATAGGTGGACGGAATCGGCTCCAGCAATTCATTCACTGGTCGACCCTGCACCTGCAGTTGCGGCGGATAAAACCACAGCTTGTCGGCCTGAAAGGCAAAACCATATTCCCGCAGCTTGTTTTGATCGGCAGGCAGGCCGGCATCATCGTCGTAAATGATGGCTTCCAGGGAATACAACTCGCCCAGCGGCGTTTCGTTCAGGGCTTCCACCAGATATTCCAGCGGCGACTTCATGTACCGTAGCCCGCCTTTGTACTCGATATGTTGGCCTGCCTTGTCGGCGGCGGCATTTCGCAGGGACCACACATAAACCAGTTTTTTGCGCGACATGAGGATTTCCATCTATTGGCAGGCAAACTGGAACTAAAGACGTGTTCAGGGCCGATCTGTTTAGTACAGGTTGGTTTTTTAACGTCGGCTAAACAATTTTGCGGCTGCCACGTCTTCAATCCTGGACACCGCCGCCCTCGTCATCGCTGCTGGATGTAGATCAAGGCCGGACTGATTTATCCCAACTTGCTGTTGATTCCAACTTGCTGACTGCCACCTCCTGGAGCCCGTTTCATGTCCTCGCACGCACAATCAGATTTGCCTATTTACGATGTCATTGGCGTTGGTTTTGGTCCGTCCAATATCGGCCTGGCCATTGCGCTGCATGAAAAGCGCGCGCAGGGCCGCCGACTGGAAACCCTTTTTATCGAGAAGCAACCGGCATTCACCTGGCACCGTGACATGCTGCTGGACAATTCCAGTATGCAGATTTCCTTTCTCAAGGATCTGGCCACGCTGCGGGATCCCACCAGCCGCTTTACCTTCATCAACTATTTGCATGAAAAAGGCCGGCTGCAGGATTTCATTAACCTGAAAACCTTTTTCCCCAGTCGTCATGAGTTCAACGATTATTTCGCCTGGGCAGCGTCCCACTTCGAGGATCAGTGCCGCTACGGCGAGGAAGTATTCGAAGTGGTGCCGGAAAATCGCGGTGGCATGGTTGATCTGGTGCGGGTTAGGTCGCGGTTGCGCAATGGCGCGGTGCGGGAACGCCTGACGCGCAATCTGGTGCTGAGCATCGGTGGCGCCGCCAATATTCCGGAAGAGTTTGCGCCTTTCTGGGAAGATGGTCGTATTTTTCACTCCAACACTTATCTCAGCGGCGTAAACCGGAATGCCAATGCCAGCAAAATGGCGGTGATCGGAGCCGGCCAAAGCGCGGCCGAAATTTTCCTGGATCTACATGGCCGTCCCAATGCACCGCAGCTTGATCTGGTGATGCGCGCCCGCGCCATCAAGCCGTCTGACGACAGCCCATTCGTGAACCAGATTTTCGACGTGGATTTCGTGGATCAGGTCTATCGCCGCAGTCAGGACGAACGCAACGACTTGCTGCGGGAATTCCGTCACACCAATTACTCCGGCCCGGACATGGCGCTGATTGAGCAGATTTATCAGTTGCTCTATCAACAGCGCGTAGTGAACGAGGAACGACACCGCTTCTTCCGCCAGCATGTGGTGCGCGACGTGCGGCCGGCAGCGGACGGCGTTCATCTGGATCTGCTGGATTTGGATACCGAAAACGTCACCAGCGTGCGCTACGATGCGGTGGTGCTGGCCACGGGTTACCAGCGTCAGCAGCACAAGGAACTGCTGGCACCGTTGACGCCGTATTTGCAGAATTTCGCGGTCAGCCGTCATTATCGTTTGAAAACCGCGCCACAATTCCAGCCAGGCATTTTCCTGCAGGGTGCTTGTGAAGGAACGCACGGTCTGAGTGATACCTTGCTGTCCGTCACCGCCGCGCGCACGGCGGAAATTGGTGAGGCGTTGTTGGCTGCCACCAGCAGTGTGACTCGGCAGGATGCGGTGCCGGCTTAAGTACTTCTAAGGAACCTCTGAATAACTACTGTGCTTGCAAATACTGCGTTAAAAATGGGCTCAAAATCCTCATTTACTCTTTGTAAACTGCGGTTT
>DATLII010000472.1:0-6433 GCA_035539495.1 Dongiaceae bacterium | reverse complement strand
TGGAATTCGGCGAACAGTTTTGTTTTGGCGGCGTCGAGGCTAAGATGGTGAGCCTCGGCATACTTTTGTGGCAGATAGTGCATCCAGAAGTGATTGTCGAAATACAAGTCCAGCAGTGTGCCATCCATATCCAGCAATACGGTATCGATAGCGTCCCAATGAATCATCGCGTGCATGCCCCTTGAACGTAGAACCAGGAAACAGGAATGCCGGAAAAACCTAGCGTCTTGAGTCATGACATTGTGGCACAGAGCCGATTGTTTGGCATCGAACGGTTGGAACTGCGCTTCAGCAATGGCGAGGAACGGGTGTACGAGCGCCTGCGGTCGCCGCGTATTCCGGCGGTGATGGTGGTGGCGCTAAAAGATGAGGATACGGTGATCCTGATTCGCGAATATGCGTGTGGCACCGACAATTATCAGCTCAGCCTGCCCAAGGGCGCTTTCGAGCATCACGACGAACACGTATTTGAAGCCGCCAACCGCGAACTGATGGAAGAGGCGGGTTACGGTGCGCGCACATTCTCGGAATTGAAACGGTTGTCACTTTCGCCCAGCTACATGGGCCACATGATTCACATCGTGCTGGCGGAAGATCTTTATGAAAAGCGCTTGCCCGGCGACGAGCCGGAGCCAATCGATGTGACAGAACATTCGCTGGAAGACATCGACAGTCTGCTGGCGATGGAGGATTTCACCGAAGCGCGGGCATTGGCGGCATTGTACATGGTGCGGGATATCGTACGGACACGTCGGCAACAACGGGGATGAGCATGAAAACCGAAGAAGACAAATGGTTACGCATCAGTATTGATGTGCTGTTCAAACTGGGTGCGCTGGCGGTGTTGCTGATCTGGTGTTACCGCATTCTGGAACCCTTTTTGATCATGATCATCTGGGGCACCATCATTGCGGTGGCCAGTTATCCCACCTACGAAAAATTGCAGCGACGTTTCAATCTGAGTGATGGCGTCGCGGCCGTGTTAATGGCGGGTTTGCTGGTAACGGCGATCATCGTGCCAGTGTTGATGATTTCCGACATCGTGATCGATGGCTCCAAGCAATTGCTGGCGGAGATCAAGCAGGGTGGCGTGTCGCTGCCATTGCCGCCGGAGAGCGTGAAAAATTGGCCGGTGGTGGGGCCGAAAGTGTGGGAACTCTGGAATAGTGCGGCGCACAATCTGATGAAAACCCTGACGCCATTCCAACCGCAACTGAAAGCGGCAGGCAAGGTGGCGCTGGGTGCCGCGGGCGGCGTGTCGATGGCGATTCTGCAGTTTGTGTTCTCGATTGTGGTGGCGGGAGCGTTGCTGGCCAAATCCGATGCCGGCAGCAAATTGGCGCGTCGTGTTGCCCGGCGTTTGGTGGGCCGTGACGGCGTCGACATCATCGGACTGGTGAGTGCCACCATCCGCAGTGTGACCCGCGGTATTCTGGGTGTGGCATTCATTCAATCCATGCTGGCGGGTATCGGCTTCGCAGTAATGGGTATTCCGATGGCAGGACTGTTGACGCTGGTGTGTTTGATTCTGTGCATCGTGCAACTGGGTACGGCGCTGGTGGCAATTCCGGTGGTGATCTATGTCTTTTCCGTAGCGGACACGGTGCCGGCAGTCATCTTCACCGTGTACATGGCAATCATCGGTGTGATCGACAATATTCTGAAACCGCTGCTGCTGGGGCGCGGAGTAAAGGTGCCGATGCTGGTGATTTTCGTCGGTGCGATTGGCGGTTTCCTGGCGGCGGGCATCATTGGTCTGTTCGTGGGCGCAGTGTTCCTGGTGTTGGGTTATCAATTGGGTACTGAGTGGCTGAAAACCACCGAACGTAGAGCGCTGGAAGCAGAGCGAGAAGCGCGGAGTGAAATGACATGAGTTTGAAGTTAGATCGCACGTTGTTGCAGCAAGTACTTGCCATTGCAGAGGCTGCAGGCGAGGCGATTCGTGCCATTTACGATCATCCGGATGAAGTGGCAGTGATCACCAAATCTGACGATTCCCCCGTGACGGCTGCTGACCACGCCGCTCACGCGATCATCGTGGAGCAGCTGACACGGCTGACACCTGACATTCCCGTGTTGTCGGAAGAATCGGAAATGCCCAGCTTTGCTACCCGCAGCCAATGGCAGCGCTACTGGCTGGTGGATCCGCTGGATGGCACCAAGGAGTTCATCGGTCGCAGTGGTGAGTTCACCGTCAATATTGCGCTGATCGAGCAGCACGAACCCGTGCTGGGCGTGGTGACGGTGCCGGTGAAAAGTCTGGCTTATGTCGGCGCCCGTGGTGCTGGTGCCTTCCGCATTGAGCAGGGCGAGTGGCAAACGATTCGGGTGCGACCAATACAAGGTCGGCAATTGGCGATCGTTGGCAGCCGTCGTCACGGCGCTGAACGCTTGCAGCCAATTCTGAACCGCCTGGAGCAAGAAGGTTTTCAGGTGGAAATGGCTAACATGGGCAGTTCGCTAAAGTTCTGCCTGATTGCCGAGGGCAAAGCCGATTGCTATCCACGTTTGGGCCCTACATCGGAATGGGATACGGCGGCGGCTCAAGCCGTGCTGCTGGAAGCAGGCGGCCGTGTGGTGAATACCGGTTTCAATGATCTTGAATACAACCGCAAAGAATCACTGCTCAATCCGGAATTTCTGGCGCTCGGTGATCCGGCGTTCGATTGGGCGCGCCATTTGCGCATCGAATAATGTCGTCGCCGTCACTCACATTGTGCTGGGTGGCGGCGAATCGCCATTGCGGGAATTTCCTCGTGAGCGCCAATTGCGGTAGCGCATATGCACACCCCGCGTCATTGCCTGCGAATAGTCCTCCAGCAAGTCCACGCCGACCAGCACTGTCACCACAACCAGCGACAGTTTGATCGCGCTGTAGATATTGCCCACCGCAATACATACACCCACTGATGCCAAAGCCCAGATCGCCGCGGCAGAGGTCACCCCGATCACCATGCCGTCCCGCGCCAGCATGACACCTGCGCCCAAGAAACCAATGCCGGTAATGACCTGCCCGATAATGCGCGATGGATCGGACACGGCATTGCTGACATGGTTGGACGAGGCGATGAACACATAGGTGCCCAGCACGATCAGCGCCGATGTACGAATGCCCACGGGCTTGCCACGCAGTTGCCGCTCAAGGCCAATGATCAGGCCACAGAGCAGGGAGGTACCGATGGAAGGCCAATCGTAGGGTTCGATATTGAAGAATTCAGTCAGGTCCAAAAGCTATCTCCGCCAACAGGCTTTTTCCTCAGTATAAGCAGCACTTTGCACTCCGGCTGGCGCAACTATCAGTAACGACCAATAATTTGATCATTCCGATCAATGTTAGAGCATTGAAACAATGCTATTGATATGTCTCAAAGTAATATGAGCGGAGCTTTGCATGCAGTCTGTTGATGTGACCCAATCTGACAATTCGAGCAATTCCCAGCACATCCAGCATAAGTGGCCCGCACCCCTGAATGGCCGCGAGTGGGATCGCCTGTTTCCGGGAGTCATGGATGGCATCGGCGTACTGGGCGGCGGCGCCAACGTGATCATGCAGCTGGCCCTGTTGCCGGTGGGTTACGGAGTGGCGGACAGCAAAGTGGAAAGCGGTGCGTTGTTCAAACATCCCATCAAGCGGGCACGCACCACCTTCACGTATCTGGCGGTGGCCATGATGGGCACCACGGAGGAGAAGCTGGCGTATCGCAAGGCGGTGAACAAGTCTCACACCCAGGTGCGGTCAGCGGAAGGGGACAAAGTGCAGTACAACGCCTTCGACCCGGAACTGCAATTGTGGGTGGCGGCGTGCCTGTACTGGGGCTTCATGGATACGTACAGCAAGTTGTACGGCGAGCCTGACCGCGCCCGGCTGGAAGAGTTCTACCGGATGGCGGAGCCTCTGGGTACGACGTTGCAGGTACGTCCCGGCATGTGGCCAGCGGATCTGGATGCGTTCGATCGCTACTGGCAGGCAGGGCTGAACAAGCTGCAGATCGACGACAAGGTTCGCACCTTCCTGACTCGGCTGGTGGATCTGAAATTCCTGCATCCGGTATTGAGCCGGCCATTTGGCCCTTTCCACCGTTTCATCACCACGGGCTTTCTGCCGCAGACGGTGCGCGATCAGATGCGCCTGGACTGGAGCCCGAGCCAGCAGCAGAATTTCGATCGTTTCATGAAAACCGTGGGCGGAGTGAATCGCCTGATGCCGCGTCTGCTGCGTCAATTCCCATTCAATCTGGTGATGTGGGATTTCCGCCGTCGCCTGCGCAAGGGTTTACCGCTGGTGTGAAACTGCATTGACGGGCTGAGATAAAATCCCTTCGGTGAGCTGAATCGGCATTGCTGTTCTGAATCAGTCTCGCTTTTAAAATTGAACTGCAGATCACCTGTGTCATCGCTGTTGGCGGCGATGACACTCTCTCGCACAAACACCAATTCCCGCCGCTTGCTTTATTCATCCCTGATCGTGTCGTGCGTTTTATGCGCAAGCTGAATGTTCTGTGCTCTTAAAAGCCAGCATTTGTTCAAGCCCACTAGTGATCAGATTCATTTTGAGTCGGTTGTTTATTGGACGATTTTGATCTGAAAAATTCGTATTAAGAATTTCCACTTTTTTGCCGATCTGTGTTTTCGTGCAGCGCAATTTTTTGTGATCAATATTGCTGCAATTTTGGAGATTTCGGCAGCATGATGTCGGCTTGTTTTACAAGGCTGCATGCTCGAGTTGGCGCGTGTTTTCGTATTCTGCTGAAACCATTCCAAATTTAATTTAGGCGTATTCGTTGCATGACGGATGGAGACGGTTGGAATGCCGCACTTAATGCGGATTTTTACTGCAAGATTGTTTTTCAAAGCGTCGCGGAAGGAGCTGAAAATGAAAAATGAGAATAAATTTTTATCCATCGGACGGATAAAGGCTAATCAAGAGAAATGTCGCGATCGGAAACGTCGAAAAATTTTCCTCGCCTCGATTTTGATCACGTTTGCGTTTTCGTCTTCCGCCCAAGCCACATTGATCAGTTTGAATTCGGTTTATGGTGCTGACTCCGTCACTCTGGACACTAATACAGGGTTGGAATGGTTAGATGTAGATACACCGCTCGTTTATCAGCAACAGAACGGTTTGCGTTCATACAATCAGGTATTGAGTGAAGTGGGGGCAGGTGGATTGTTCGAAGGATTCAGATATGCCTACCGCTCTGAAGTGGAGGCTTTGTTGTTCAACTCTTTCGGATTTGATCCGGTGACTTCGACGCCATCCAATACGCCGACAGAGGCAGATAAGGTCGCGGCGGGCAGCCTGATGTCATTTTTGGATTACACCCTTGGCTGGGATCTAGGCGGCGGCAGTTTTTCCAAAGTGCTGGATGCAGTATTCGATGATGAGAATCCGGATTCTCCTACAGGCGCAATGTACGTGTTCTTTGGCGTGGACCATAGACAGAATCTGACCGGTGGATCGATCAACTTCTATTCTCAGGCTTATATCAACAGCAATCCGAATATTTACGGCCATTTCCTGGTTCGTCAGAGTGCTATCAACGTCGATGAGCCACCCGCCATATCACTGGCAATGCTGTCATTGGCTCTGGTGTTTGGTTGGTTCCAGCGGAAAAGAAGGGTGAACGGTTAAAACGAAAAAGCCCCGACATCGCTGTCAGGGCTTTTATAAGATGGTGCCCGGAGACGGAATTGAACCGCCGACACGGGGATTTTCAATCCCCTGCTCTACCGACTGAGCTATCCGGGCATGTCGCAAGAGCCGCGTATTAAACAGGCTGGTCGCCCTGCCGTCAAGTGGGCCAACCGCCTGCCCGCCAAATAAAATCCCTCACTCTTTGGGGGGCACGTAACCTTCCGCCTGGGCGTAGTCTTCCCCCGCAATGAACTTGTCGAATTCCCCCTGCAGGAAGGTCTGCGTGGTGGGGTCCATCAGGTTCAGGCGCTTCTCGTTGATCAGCAGGGTCTGGTGTTTCAGCCAGTCCATCCAGGCTTGGCGTGACACGTTCTCGAAGATGTCCTTGCCCCTCGGGCCGGGGTAGGGAGCGGCCGGCAGGCCCTCCATTTCCTTCTTGTATTTACGGCAGAACACGGTGCGGCTCATGGGGATTCCTGCAGAAGCTGGTCAATCAGTTTGCGAACCGGGGCTGCCAGGCCCAGGCCTTCAATAAGGCGCCTGTTATACCAGACCTGTTCCGACCCCGCCACGAGCCCGGATTCGCCAACCTTGTTTGGGCGCTTGGCCAGCTGTACCTGTACCGGGTGGATATCCAGATGGTAATGGGAAAAGGTATGGCGGAAGGGCGCCCATTCTTGCAACTTTGCCCGTCGCGCAGTGCCCTCTAGCGCCAAGGTTTCTTTCAACACGTCTGCGCTTTCGAACTCAGGAAAACTCCACAGCCCACCCCAGATGCCTTTCTGCGGCCGCTTATAT
>DATLII010000471.1:0-10138 GCA_035539495.1 Dongiaceae bacterium | reverse complement strand
GTGTGCAACCGCCAGCGGTGGGCAACGGCCATTTCGTGCATGTGCCCTACGGGACTTTCCGAACGCAGTCGCGTTATCTGATCCTGGCCTGCATGGGCGACGCCTTTTATATCAAGCTGGCGCAGATGCTGAATGATCCTTTCCTGCTGGAAAAGCGTTTTGAAAAGCAGCCGGAACGCTGGGCGCACCGGTATGCGATCAATGCGAAAGTGCAGGAATACCTGGAGCAAAACACCTGTGAGCACTGGCTGGAGCAGTTGAAAGAACACCGCATTCCCGCTGCACCGGTGAATGATTTCGCCTATGCGCTGAACGACCCG
Organism: Dongiaceae bacterium; assembly: GCA_035539495.1. Taxonomy (GTDB): domain Bacteria; phylum Pseudomonadota; class Gammaproteobacteria; order Pseudomonadales; family Ketobacteraceae; genus Ch67. The sequence continues at coordinate 9,818 of DATLII010000471.1, read as the reverse complement.
CAGATCCAGGCGCGGGACATGGTGGTGAACGTGCCGCTGCCCAACGGCCAGACCGTGCCGCAACCGGGTAATCCGGTGAAGTTGTCGGAGACCAACGAACAGCATTTCACGCCGCCACCGGCGTTGGGGCAGCACACGGACAAGGTGTTGGCGGAACTGCTGGGACTGTCAGCGCAGACGCTGGACGATCTTAATAAGGCGGGCGTTATCGGTTGAAGTAAACCCCATCATCTTCTTTACAGATCGCCTGGAACACCGGAGATCGACATTGATAGACCTGTCAGACACCGGCTGATCCGGATTCCGCACAAGCCCGGGAATCTGTTCAATCCATGCAACATCCTCATCATTTCCCGCAAGTTTACGCAATGGGCCGGCGCGCTACGGTAGCGTGACCGGTCGTTTCCCTTATAATCGGGGCTATTCCTAAATCACTCTTCATAAAAAGAATCACCTCGCCATGTCTGAACGCGTCTTTATCAACGAAGTAGGCCTGCGGGACGGCCTGCAGAACCAACCCAATCCCGTCTCCACCGAGTCCAAGCTGAAAATGGCGGCCGCCCTGATCGAGGCCGGCGTGCGCCAGTTCGAGGCCATCAGTTTCGTTCATCCCAAGCTGGTGCCGCAAATGGCTGATGCGGTGGAAGTGCTGGCCGGCCTGCGTCAGTACGACAACCTGCAGATCGCCGCCCTGGTGCCCAACATGAAGGGGTATGAGCGGGCGCGGGAGCAGGGCGTTGGTTCCATCGGCGTGGTGCTGGCTTCTACCGACACCTTCAATCTGCGCAACCTGAACATGACTCGGGAACAGACCCGCGAAACCTGCCGCCAGGTAATTGCCCAGGCCCGTGCCGATGGTGTATTCGTGCGCGCTTACATTTCCGGCGCGCTGGCCTGTCCCTACGACGGCAAAACCCCGGTGGATGTGGTACACCAACTGACCGCTGACATGATCCAGGCCGGTGCGGACGAAATCTCCATCGCCGATACTATCGGTGCTGGCAATCCGCAGCAGATCACCGACATCCTGCGCCCGCTGGTACAGCAGTTCGGTGCTGACCGCTTCAACCTGCACCTGCACGACACCCGCGGTATGGCATTGGCCATGGCCTGGGCTGGCGTGGCAGAAGGCGTGCGCCGCTTCGACAGTTCCATCGGCGGTCTGGGCGGTTGTCCGTTCGCGCCGGGCGCGTCGGGGAACGTCGCCACCGAAGATCTGGTCTACTTGCTGGAAGAAGCGGGCTTCGATACCGGCATCGATATTCAGGCGCTGCGTCAGGCAGTGCAGGTGGCGGAAGTCGCTACCGGCCAGCACCTGGGGGGACGCATTCTGAAGTGGATGCAGTCGCAAGACATTCGCAACGCGCAGAAAAGCCAACCCTGCGTCTGATGACCTAAGCACAAACACCGACCGCAAGGACGCGGCGCGGTAAACCGGAGGCGCCTGCCGGTCCGGTGGCGCTGCAGGTGCTGCGGGTATAGTCCACTCGAACACCAGCGCCCATTGCACAGATTCATAACAAGACAACAAGAACGGTAGTAATCGCGATGCATCGCCATGCCAAGATCCGCATATCCTCTGTCCTACTGATGCCACTGCTGTGCTGGAGCCTGAACACCAGCGCCGCCACCACAGCAGAAGATGTCGTCAGCGGCGAAAAAGCCACGCTCCAGCAATCCGCCCAAAGTCAGCAGCGCATCAATCGTTTGAGTGATGCCACGCAGCAGGCGTTTGCCGATTATCAGTTGGAACTGAAGCGCATCGAGGATCTGCAGGTGTACAACCAGCAGATGGAAAAACAGCTGCAAAACCAGCAGAGCAGCATCGCCACTACCGAGCAATCGATTCTGGATGTGGCCATCATCGAACGCCAGGTGACGCCGCTGCTGACCCGCATGATCGATTCGCTGGATGCCTTCATTCAGCTGGATCTGCCTTTCCAGATGGAAGAACGCACGGAGCGGGTACAGTTCCTGCGCAATACATTGGAACGCAACGATGTCACCACCGCGGAAAAATTCCGCCAGGTAATGGATGCGTACGCCATCGAAATCGAATACGGCAATACCATCGAAGCCTGGCGCGGCACGCTGGTGCTGGCAGACAAACCGCGCGAGGTGGAGTTTTTGCGCCTGGGCCGCATTTCGCTGGTGTATCAGACGCTGGATGGTTCCGAACTGGGGGTCTGGAATTCCCAGGCCAAAGCCTGGGAGGAATTGAATGGCAGCTACCGCAAGGATATCCGTCTGGGTCTGAAGATAGCCCGCAAACAGGCGGCTCCTGAACTGATAACGTTGCCGATTCCCGCGCCGGAGGCAGTGCAATGAAAATCTCCGCCGTGTGGACATCCATTTTATTCAGCCTGCTGTTGGTCGGCGGCAACGCCGCGTTCGCCGCAGACAAACCCGAAATCAAATCCCTGGATGAACTGATGGAGCGGGTACGCCAGGGCCGCATCGAACAGTCGCAACAAAACCAACAGCGCGAACAACAATTCCTGCGCAACAAAAACCAGCAACAACAATTGCTGGAGCAGGCGATTGCCGAGCGCAAACAATTGGAAGCGCGCAGCGCCCAGCTGGAAGAAACCTATTCTCAACGCAAAGAGCAGTTGGACGAACTGTCGCGCCAGCTGGAAACCCGGATGGGATCGCTGAAGGAATTGTTCGGCCATTTGCAATCCACCGCTGCGCAAACCAACGCGCAACTGCAGAGCTCGCTGATCTCGGCGGAACTGCCGGATCGCCATCAGGCCCTGAATCAACTGACGAATCGTCTCAGCCAAAACCGCAATTTGCCGCGCATCGAGGACCTTGAACAACTCTGGTATCAAACCCAGCGCGAAATGGTGGAGTCCGGCAAGGTGAAACATCTGAACTTGCAGGTTGTCACGCTGGACGGTGCGCTGACCGATGCAGACGTGGTGCGGCTGGGTAATTTCAATCTGGTGTCCGGCAACCACTATCTGCAATACATTCCAGAAACTGGCAAGGTAGTGGAGCTGCGCAAACAGCCACCGCGCTTCATGCTCAGTAATGTGGAAGACTTCACCCAAGCCGAGGTCGGGACCGGCCCGCTGCCCATCGCGGTGGACCCCACCCATGGCACACTACTCAACATGCTGCTGGATACGCCGGATCTGCGTGAGCGCATCGATCACGGCGGCGTCATCGGCTATATCACCATCGTGATTGGCTCCATTGGTATTCTGCTGGCATTGGAACGCATCTTCTTCCTGATCATCACCACTCGCAAAGTGGCGGATCAGAAACGCATGGAGAAAGCCCGTGCCGATAATCCCCTCGGTCGCATTCTGTTGACCTATGAACAAAACAAACACCTGGAAGTGGAATCGCTGGAGCTGAAACTGGGTGAAGCCATTTTGCGAGAGCGGGCGCCGCTGGAAAAATACCTCAACCTGATCAAGATTGTGGCGGTGCTGGGACCATTGCTGGGGCTGCTCGGGACGGTCACCGGCATGATCAACACGTTTCAGGCGATCACGCTGTTCGGCAGCAACGATCCCAAGTTATTGGCAGGTGGCATCGCCGAGGCGTTGATCACCACTGTACTGGGGCTGATGGTGGCGATTCCCTGCATGTTCTTCCACAACCTGGCGCATACCCGCAGCAGGGCAGTGATGATGGTGCTGGAAGAAGAAAGCACCGGCCTGGTGGCTCTGCGCGCCGAGCAGGAAGCCGCCTGATATGTGGGCGCTGATCGAAGCTCTCGAAGCCATTCGCGATTTTCACATCGCCGGTGGCGTCGTGCTGTGGACCATCGGCTTCGTTGCCGTGCTGATGTGGATCTTCATTATTGAGCGCATCCTGTATTTCCGACTCACCTTTCCGCGCGAGACCAAGGCCATCCAGGCGCAGTGGAATGCGCGGGCAGAGCGGCATTCCTGGTATGCCCACCAGATCCGCCGCATGCTGATCGCACAAGTGGCGGCCAGAGCGGATTTTTCGCTGCCCGTATTGCGCATGCTGGTAACGCTTTGCCCGCTGTTGGGATTGCTGGGCACCGTTACCGGCATGGTGGATGTCTTTGAAGTGATGAACACACTGGGCACCACCAGCCACCGCGCAATGGCAGCCGGCATTTCTCGCGTCACCATTCCCACCATGGCAGGCATGGGCGGCGCCATTTATGGCCTGTTTGCCGCTCGCCTGCTGGCCGGCCATGCCGCCAGACAAGTGGAGCTGTTTGCCGACCGGCTTACCCTGTCCACCATTCCGAAGAGGGCCGCCTGATGCGTCGACCGTTTTACCGCCCCAGCGAAAACGAGGACATCTTCATCGACCTGACACCGATGCTGGACATGGTGTTCATCATGCTGATCTTCTTCGTGATCACGTCGTCCCCCGGTGGCAAGGAAACCGGCATCGACATTCACCGCCCCGCCGCGAAAAGTGGTGTGACTAAGGAATCCGCCAACCTGCGTGTGGTGATAAACGAATACGATGAAATCCTGGTGGACAAACAGCGGGTGGATGCCCGCGCGTTGCGTCCCATGCTGGAACGCATGCACATCCAAAGTCCGCAGAGCGGCCTGATCATTCACGCGGATAAAAAATCCACCAGCAATCGCCTGGTGCAGGTGATGGATGCCGCGCGGCTGGTCGGCATTGATTCAGTTTCCATCGCCACGATCGAACAGTGACGGGCGAGCCGTAACATGAACAACGGACCACGTTACCTGATTGCCATCGCCTCCAGCGCAGTGATCACCTTTCTGCTGTTCGCGCTGATGATCGTGCTGATCAAGAACAACCAGTTACCGTCGTCTTCCAGCAATCGCCTGGAAAATGTGGCGTTTCTTCATGTGGACCGCGAACTGTCGTTGAACACGGAACAACTCCGGCCAGCACCAACGCCACCGCCCACACCACAGGCACCTCCGCAAACAGCCACTATGCAGGTGGGCGATGTCGGCAGCGGCGATGGCGCACCACGATTGGGATCAGGCACCGGCCCCGTCACCGATGGTTTTTCCTGGGACGGCGTGGATCCCGGCGCTGGCGGTATCGGCTCGGGCATTGGCAGCGGTCTGGGCACCGGCAGTGGTTTCGGCGCCGAGATCGATGGCGACGGCGTGATTGGCGGCGGCGATTATCTGCCGATCGTGCAGGTGCCACCGCTGTATCCGCCGTCTGCGCTGAAGCAAGGCATTGAAGGCTGGGTGCTGGTGGAATTCACCATCGGCACCGAGGGCCAGGTGAAAACCGCACGCATCATCCAATCTGATCCACCGGGCATTTTCGATGAGCCAGCGCTGAAAGCGGCGCAACGATTCCGCTTCCGTCCGCGCATGGTCGGCTCGGTCGCCGTGGAAGTTACCGGCGTGCAAAACCGCATCCGTTTCCGGTTGGCAAAACCATGACGTACCGGCTTCTACTTCACACCACTATTTTGTGCCTGTTGCTGACGACACCAGCGTTCGCCGCCGAGCCGACGTCTCCAGAAAAGAAAGCGCCGAGCCTGTCGGTTTCGTTCTACAAAAAATTAAGCGAAGCCTACGAATCGATCGACAAAAAGAAGAGTGACAACGCGCGCGCCATTTTGCAGAAACTGGCAGAGCAAACCAGCAACAGCCCCTACGAAAACGGGCTGGTGTGGAAAACCATCGGTTATCTGCATTATCAGAACGGCGATTACAAGCAGAGCGAGCAAGCCTTCGAAAAAGCGCTGCAATTTGATATTCCCACCGTGTTGGCGCAGGAAACTCGCCGCCTGTTGGGGCAGGTCTACCTGAGCGACAGCCAACCGGAAAAAGCCACCGCGCATTTGAGTCGCTGGCTGACACTGGCGACGCCGGAACAATTGGCAAAAGCGGAGGATGTGCGGCTGTCGCTGGCGCAAAGCTATTACCAATTGAAGCAATACAACAAAGCAGTAGCGCAGCTTTCCACCGTCATTCAGCAATATGAACAGGAAGGCCGTCAGCCAAAAGAATCCTGGCTTACCTTACTGCAGGCCAGCCTGGCACAAGTGGATGAAGTGCAGGAGCGCATCGACGTTTTGCGGCGTCTGCTGAAGTGGTATCCGAAAGCGGAATACTGGCTGGCGCTCGCCAGCGCTTACGGTCAAATGGACAAGATGGACGATTACATGGCGGCATTGTCCGTGGCCCGGCGCAAAGGGTTGCTGACCAATGAATCCCAGTATTTGTCCCTGGCCGGCGCGCTCTACGGTAAAGACGTTCCCCTGAATGCCGCCAGCGTTCTCGAAGAAGGTCTGCGTCGCAATATCATTACGGCCAATGCCAAAAATCTGCGCTTCCTGTCCGCGTGCTACAGCCAGGCGCGGGAATATGAAAAAGCGCTGACACCGCTGCAGCAGGCCGCCGCCAAAACCGAAGATGGCGAGATCGATGCTTTATTGGGAAATACCTATTTTCAGCTGACCCGCTGGCAAGACGCCGCCGCCGCGCTGGAAACCGCGATTCAGAAAGGCCAGCTCAAACAGCTCAGCACCGTCTGGCTGCTGCTGGGCCAGAGCTATCTGAATCAGCAGCAATACGAACGGGCCTTGTATGCATTCAATCAGGCTGGCCGGGACGAATCCCGCATAAAGCAGGCGCAGCAGTGGATCCAGTACGCGGAATTCGAAAAGAGCCGCCAGGAAGAACGGGCTCTGTTAAAGTCGGCCCCGTTAAAATCGGGTCCTTCTGCCACCCCGGAACCATCGTCGTGACAACTGTGTTCGAGAACGCCGTGCCCATGAAAGCCATCCACATCCAGCCGGACAAAAGCCTGATCTGGCAAGACACTGCCGCGCCCACCCCAGGTCCCGGCGAAGTCGCCATCCGCGTGCATGCCACCGCCGTCAATCGCGCCGACCTGATGCAGCGCGCCGGCCTTTACCCACCACCTCCCGGTGCCAGTTCTATTCTGGGTCTGGAATGCGCGGGCGAAATCAGCGCCCTCGGCAGCGGCGTCACAAGTTGGCAGGTGGGCGACCGGGTTTGTGCCTTGCTGGCTGGCGGCGGTTATGCGGAAACCGTGGTGTGCCCGGCGGATCATGTACTGCCAGCGCCGGCCGGCTTTTCCTGGGCGGAAGCGGCGGCACTGCCGGAAGTATTCGCCACTGCCTGGCTCAATATCTTCATGGAAGCGGGTATTCGCCCCGGCCAGAAAGTACTGCTGCACGCGGGGGCCAGCGGCGTCGGCACAGCTGCCATTCAACTCTGCAAACTGCAGGGCAATCCGGTGTTCGTCACCCTGGGCGACTCTGCCAAGCTGGATTTCTGCCGCCAACTGGGCGCCGATGCCGGTCATGTGCGTACCGAAGGTGATTTCGAAGCGGCGGTGAAAGCCTGGGCCGGTAACGACGGCGTTCACGCCATTCTCGATCCGGTGGGCGGCGCTTACCTGGAACAGAACATCCGCCTGCTTGCCACCGACGGCAGCCTGGTGATCATCGGCCTGATGGGCGGCCGCACTGCATCCCTCGACATCGGCCGTCTGCTGGTGAAACGCATCCGGGTTATCGGCTCCACCTTGCGCAGCCGGAATAATGCTGACAAGGCCACTCTGATCGCCCAATTGCGCGAACAAGTCTGGCCGGGCTTCACGGATGGCCGTCTCAAGCCTATCATCCATCGCATCTACCCGATCCAGCAGGCAGAAGCCGCATTTATCGAAGTCGCCAGTAACGCAACCATCGGTAAAGTTGTATTGTCTGTAACCTGATTGAGACAAACTTGATCAATACGCCCATACCCTGGTTGCATTAAACTGATCATCCACTTAAAACACCAATAAGACGACAGCGTGCTAAACAGGGAACGCCGGTAATGGAAGCAACACTCATGCGGGTCGAGGCCAACGATCTCGACCTGTTTTCGCCACAGGAAGATCTGTTCGAGCCTGTGAACATCAAGACCTTCAACACCGCCCGCATTGACCGGACCATTGCTGATTCCGCCCACCGCGCGCTGCAGGTGTGCAATGCTCAAGCTCAGCTGATGCTGGCCCAATACCAAACCCAGAACGTGGAAAACATGCTGTGCGCCCGCCGTCGCGCCGAGCAGATCGCGTTGGAGTTGGGCGAGTTCGACTACGACCCCGATGAGCCCCGTTCCAACCCCTTCGAAGAAGCGCCCTTGCGTGCCGCCTGGGACCAGGGTTTCGCCGAGGCCCGCAACCAGCGTCGCAGCCATCCCATGACCGTCCTCCACAACAAACTATGGGACGAAGGCATCGACACGGAAGACACCCGTTCCCAGTTCGAACTCTGCGCCCTGCAGCTGTTCGGTCTGGCGACCGACCTGCCACCGGGTCGCCTGGCGGAGCGGGCCAAGCGCCTGGCCATGGAAATGTGCCGCTATCACGAAGGCGAAACACCCTCGGCCCAGCGCCAGCACGAAATCGACCGTTTCATGGCACTGCAGGCTGCTCGCCTGGCGGCGGAACTGGATTTCTGATCGAAATCCGCGTTCGCCGCTGCGGCCCGCGCAATCCCTTCTGCACAGTCCTCATTCGCCTGCACCTCACTGGCGCACCCGGTCATTTCTCCTACACTTATCAGGTAAGTCATCCATCGCAGCGGGTGTCCTGCCAACCCCATGAACGATCTGATTCCGTATCACAAGAAAAAGGTGCTGATCATCGAAGATCTGGCGGAGATGCGCGCCACGATGAAATCCATGCTCGCCAACATGGGCGTGCAGACTATGGAAACCGTCAATAGCGGCGAAGAAGCCGTCGCCAAGCTGACGTTCAACCAGTACGACATCATCTTCAGCGACTATGAATTGGGCCGCGGCAAGGATGGCCAGCAGATCCTCGAGGAAGTGCGCCATTCCGGCCTGATCCCGGCCTCCACCGCTTACATCATGGTAACCGCCGCCCAGACCATGGAAATGGTCATGGGTGCTCTGGAGTTCGAACCCGACGGCTACATCGCCAAACCGGTGACCCTGGAAATTCTGCGCACCCGCCTGAACCGCATCATCCGTACCAAGGATGTGTACCAGGAAATCAACCGCGCCATCGACCGCAAAGACATCAACGGCGCGCTGGAGGCCTGCAATCGTCTGGCGGTGGAGAATCCCAAATTCGCCCTGCCGGCCTATCGCATCAAAGGCAAACTGTTGCTGAATGAAAATCGCATCGACGAAGCCCGCGACATCTACGACACCGTGCTCGGCATCAAGCGCGTAGCCTGGGCCATGCTGGGCATGGGCAAAGTGCATTACCATCTGGGCCAGTTCGAAGAAGCACAACGTCTGCTGGAAGGATTGGCCAACACCAACGCCAAATATGTGGAAGCCTTCGACTGGTTGTCCAAAGTGTTGGAAGCCCAGGGCAAACTGAAATCCGCCCAGGCCGTGCTGGAAAAAGCGGTGGAGCAGTCACCGAAAGCGGTGTTGCGACAACAGGAACTGGCCCGCGTCGCCGAACTGAACGGTGATTTAGACACGCTACACAAGGCCAGCCGTAAAGCCTACGCCCTGTCCAAAAATTCCGTTTTCAAAAATGCCGATCTGCTGATCCGTTACGCCAAATCCATGCAGCCGAAAATCAAACACGGCAGCATGCGCGATCAGAAGCAGGCGATTACCGAGGCCATGAGCCTGCTGGAAGCCGCCAGGACGGATTTTCAGCTCAACATCTCGCAAACCCTGAAATGCGCCTTGGTGGAAGCCCAGACCCTGTTCAACAACAGCAAGGAAATTGAAGGCAAGCTGGCGTACAAAGCCGCGCTGTCGATGCTGAAAAACGAGGAACTGCTGTCGATTGACGATCGCCTGGATGTGTTCGCCGCCAAGCTGCTGTTCGAAGAAAATGACGTCGCCATGGCCTACGGCAAC
>DATLII010000470.1:0-2565 GCA_035539495.1 Dongiaceae bacterium | reverse complement strand
GTTTTGGCGTATTCCTCGTCCAGGTGCAGCGGATTGGTATCGCCGGAAATGATCGCAAACAGCTTGATGTCGTCGGCGCTGACCGTCTTGACGTACTCAGCGGTCTGGCCTTCCTGCAGTTCGTCGAAGGGGATATTTTCCAGATAGTCCATGCTTACATCCTCCAGAAACAGATAGCCCTGCATTCTAAACAGCGTGCTGGGCCATCGGTATCGAAAGAATGTAAGCGAATTTGCCTTTGGACAAATTTACAGATTCTCAGGCTGGAACGGCTGCCGCGCGGCGTGTGGTGCCAGCAACCGGGAAGCGGGGCGACAACCACTCCAGCAGATTGTCGATCACTTCGTGGCGGTTGGTCTCGTTGAAGATCTCGTGCCGCGCATCTTCATACAGTTTCACCGACACTTCGCGGATGCCACCGCTGCGCAGATGCTCTGCCAGCCGTTCTATACCGTGGTGGTTGCTGTCAAAGCTCACCGGATCCCGTTCGCCGGAAATCAGCAGGAACGGCAGACTGGCGGGAATGTTGCGAATATTGCGTTGACGCGAGATCTGTTCCAGCCCAGAGGTCAGATCCAGCCACAATTGATTGGTGCAGAGGAAACCGCACAGGGGATCGTCCACATATTTGTCCACTTCCTGCGGATCGCGGCTAAGCCAGTCGGATCCGGTGCGCGGACTTTTCACTACTTGCCGGTTGAAGCTGGCGAAGGTGGCCATGTCGATCAGATTGCTGCGGCCTTTCGGGCCGGTGCGCAGTTTTTCCAGATGGGCCAACATGCGCGCCGAGCGAATCGTCATGGGTGTGTTCTGCGCCGATCCCGACAACACCACTGCGTCCACAGTCCGGCCATGTTGGATCAGATAACCCTGAGTAATGAAAGAGCCCATGCTGTGGCCGATAATGATTATCGGCGTGTTGGGATATTGCTGACGAATGTGTTCGTTGACCTGGCGGGTATCGGCAATCACCAGGGGCCAGCCATTCTGGTCGGCGTAATGTCCTACCAATCCGCCCTGGGGAATCGAGCGACCGTGGCCACGGTGATCGTGTGCGAACACGACGTAACCATCGTCTACCAGCCGTTCCGCAATCGGTTCATACCGAGTGCAGTGCTCAGCCATACCATGCAGAATGTGGATGATGGCGCGGGGAGAATGGGTGGCGCTATCGGGGCTCCACTGACGCACGAAGACTTTGTGGTTGTCCAGGCTGGTGAGATAGAACTTGTGTGCTTGCATGATGGTGACCCTGGTGACGTTCCCTGACCCAGCCGGTCGGCTGCAAACGGCCGGCACTTTTGTGTGGCGGTAATTGTATATCCTCAGGGCGGATCCGGCCAATTTGCATTCTATGGTCCTGAGGACTTCCGTTCACAGACTGGCAAAATCCACGAAATTGAAAGACTTATGAGTCACGATGGTGCAAGGGGCCTGAATGCTGGTTTGGCGGTTTCAAAACTGGTAACCTCACGCCGCCACACGCCGGACGGGCCATTTTCGCGCAGTTTGCAAGGGCCTGGATCAAGGTGCTGGGCGTCAATTCAGCACATTGCCCCCTGGGCAATCCATCACGGGAATTCACGCAGGCTGGGGTAACATCATGGTCGATCGCATTTGGACACAGCATTATCCGGAAGGAGTATCCCCGGATATTTCCTATGACAAATTCAAGACTGTTCTCGATATCTTCGAAAATGCCTGCCGCCGTTATGCGGACCGTCCTGCGTTCAGCAACATGGGTTGCACAATTACCTACGGCCAGCTCGACAAGCTCAGCGCCGACTTCGCCGCTTACCTGCAGAATCACACCAGCCTGAAAAAAGGCGATCGCATCGCGCTGCAGATGCCCAACCTGATCCAGTACCCCATCGCGCTGTTCGGTGCGCTGCGTGCTGGCCTCGTGATCGTGAACACCAATCCGCTATACACCGCCCGTGAGATGGAGCATCAGTTCAACGACTCCGGCTGTAAAGCCTTGGTGGCCCTGGCCAATTTCGGCGACCTGATCGAGGAAGTGGTGCCGCGCACCGGTATCAAGCACGTCATCATCACCCAGGTGGCCGATATGCAGCCGCCGGTGAAACGCCTGCTGATGAATCTGATCATCAAGCACGTTAAAAAGATGGTGCCGTCTTTCAATATTCCGGGTGCGGTGTCGTTTACTCGCGCGATGAGCAAAGGCGCTTCCAGCACCTTCGACCAGGATCATCGCCCGGAACCGGACGACGTTGCTGTGCTGCAATACACCGGCGGCACCACCGGCGTGGCCAAAGGCGCCATGCTGACGCAGAAAAACCTGACGGCAAATATGTTGCAGTTCGATTTCATTCTGCGGTCGCTGCGTCCGGGCCAGGAAATCGCGATCACGCCGTTGCCCCTGTATCACATCTTCTCGTTCACGGTGAACTGCCTGGGCATGATGTCCTCCGGCGCCAATATCGTGCTGATCACCAATCCCCGCGATATTCCCGGTTTTGTCAGGGAATTGAGCAAGTGGCGTTTCACCGCCATGACCGGCCTGAACACGCTGTTCGTGGCGCTGATGAACAACGCGGATTTCAA
>DATLII010000469.1:0-2739 GCA_035539495.1 Dongiaceae bacterium | reverse complement strand
GTCCGATCCGTTCATGCTGCACTACAACTTCCCTCCGTTCAGCGTGGGCGAGATCAGCAACCAGCTGGCGCCCAAGCGTCGCGAGATCGGCCACGGCCGTCTGGCTCGCCGCGGTGTGCAGGCGATGCTGCCGGCGCAGGCTGACTTCCCCTACGCGATCCGCGTGGTATCGGAAATCACCGAATCCAACGGTTCTTCTTCCATGGCGTCGGTGTGTGGTTCCAGCCTGGCGCTGATGGACGCCGGTGTGCCGCTGAAGGCGCCGGTCGCCGGTATTGCCATGGGTCTGGTGAAGGAAGGCGACCGTTTCGCCGTGTTGTCCGACATCCTGGGTGATGAAGATCATCTGGGCGACATGGACTTCAAGGTGGCCGGCTCCGCCAACGGTATCACTGCCCTGCAGATGGACATCAAGATCACCGGCATCACCGAGGAGATCATGGAAGTCGCTCTGAACCAGGCGCGCGAAGGCCGTCTGCACATTCTGGGCGAGATGAACAAGGTGTTGGCTGCTTCCCGCAGCAAGATCTCGGAAGATGCGCCGGTGTATATGACCATCAAGATCGACCCCGAGAAGATCCGCGACGTTATCGGTAAAGGCGGTGCGGTGATTCGTTCGATCTGCGAGGAATCCGGCGCTGAGATCGATATCAACGACGACGGCACCATTCGCATCTACGGCGAAAACGCAGAAGCGTCCGAGAAGGCCAAGAGCAAGATCGAAGGCATCGTGGCAGAGGCCGAAGTGGGCCGCATCTACGACGGCAAGGTCGCCAAGATCGTGGACTTCGGTGCATTCGTTAACATCCTGCCGGGCACTGATGGCCTGGTGCACATTTCCCAGATCGCCGAAGAGCGGGTAGCCAACGTGGGTGACTACCTGAAAGAAGGCCAGATCGTGAAGGTAAAAGTGCTAGATGTGGACAACCGTGGCCGGATCAAACTGTCTATCAAGGAAGCCTTGTCTGACTTGGCGGCCGGAGGCCAATCTGGCAACGCCGAGTGACCGAATTTGGCGCTTTTAGTCAGTTAAAAAAGGGAGCAAAAGCTCCCTTTTTTATTACAAAGCCGTAACTCAATAGCGGTTGTGTTTGCAAAGTTCATTGCGTACTCTTGGGTCATGATCTAATCGACAGCTTGCCGTGTCTGCGGTCTTGGCTGTATCAAGCTTCAAATTCAAACTCATAAGAACAAAAGCAATAATTAAACTGGTATCCGCAAAACAAGAAAAAACGTGGAGGGATAAAGAACATGTCGTTGCTCAAAGGACGCATCGCACGCGCGCTCGTTGCCTCATCGGCACTGCTGTTGTCTTCACTGGGAGTTGCCGCCGATTGGCAATTGGAGATGGATGAAAATGGTGTCCAGCTCTATTCAATGGAATCCACTTCCAGCCCCTTAAAAACGGTGAAGGTGGTATCGCAGGTTAAAGCCAGCCTTTCCAGCCTGGTGTCGTTCCTCTCAGATAACAATCAATTCCCTGCCTGGATGGACAAGATTTCCAAAGCAGAGAAGATCAAGGACATCAGTCCTCAGGAAACCCTGACTTACACCGTGATCGATTCGCCCTGGCCGGAGCGGGATCGCGACAACGTGATCTATTCCAAGTGGGAACAGGATCCGCAGTCACTGGTGGTGACCAAGAAAATTCTGTCGGAACCCCAATACGTCAGCGAAAATCCGGACATGATCCGCACGCCATTTTTTGAAGGCGAGTGGAAACTGGTGCCAAAAAGTAATGGCCTGGTGGAAGTGAGCTACACCGTGGACTTCAACCCCGGTGGTAATGTGCAAGGTTGGCTGATGGAAACCTTTACTTACGACATGCCATTCAAAACCATGCAGAACCTGCACTCTGCTGCACTGGACCGCCATGAGGGTGCCAAGTTCGCCTTCATCAAAGAGCCGGTGAACAGTGGTGTGGCGATGACAGTTCAGCAGTAAGCCTTTCAGCGACACTGCATAAAGCGATTTTCTTCGGAATGAAAAGCGGGGCCTTGATGGCCCCGTTTTTGTTTATGCCTCGTTTGCATTTCGGCGTCGGTCATAATCGACCGGAGTGATTGCCGCCCATATTGATCACTTCCCATTTTCCCGCCTTGAACTGGAATTCGAAGGCACGTTCGTCGGTGCCAGATCGGCTGGGATCCTGTTTGAACGCCCACTGGTATTCCAGGTGCGCAATGAAATGATCCTCACCTCGCGTTTCGATGCGGCTGCGTAAAAAATTCTGGATCACGAACGTGCCGGCCCATTCGCCCTGGGTTTCATAGAAAGTGCGGGCGCCGGCCTGGATGTCGGTGGGCGGCGGCAATGGTGCGGCGATAAGTGCGCGGGAGAGCCCTGCAAGAATTCCGAGCAGCACAAGACTGGGCAGGAGCCGGGACTTCTTAATATTGGGGGGCGCGAGATGGCGGTATTTAAGCGAGTAGAACATAGCGCGATCGGATTAGTTGTTGTCGTTGATGTTGTAGCAGCGTAGCAAATCCCAGACTGGCACGCCCCATGCTTTTCTCCCGCAGACCTTCAATTTGTACTGCGGAAGGGCGGTGGCAAATAGGTAGACGGCGATGCGCGCTGAAATCGGGTGCACATGCTTCTGCCGATGAACCATTGATGTGCGCCCGATACCGGCAGTGCGCCCAATCGACAGGCCAATCACCAACAGGCCGATCACGTTAGGAGAATGTTCATGAGTGTAGTTGCTGCCACCATTATCGCCGCCAAGGAAGCCCGAGG
>DATLII010000468.1:0-5644 GCA_035539495.1 Dongiaceae bacterium | reverse complement strand
ATGCCCAGCTCCTTGCAGGCGCGCAGCACCCGCAAGGCGATTTCGCCACGATTGGCGATCAGCACTTTTTCCAACATGTTAAGCGCCTTTTGGTTAGCTGATGACGAACAGCGGTTGGTCGAATTCCACGGCATCGGCATTGTTCACCAGGATGGCGGTGACGGTGCCGGCTTTGTCGGATTCGATCTGGTTCATCATCTTCATGGCTTCAACGATGCAGAGGGTCTCGCCCGCTTTGACGTTTTGCCCTACTTCCACGAACGGTTTGGAACCCGGCGCGGCGGAGCGGTAGAAGGTGCCCACCATGGGCGACTTCACCTGATGGCCAGTGGGTGCTGCCGGTGCGGCGGGCGCTGCGGCGGCCGGGGCAGCAGCAGGTGCGGCTGCGGGAGCGGCGACGGGCGGCGCGGCAATGTATTGCGCCGGGGCCGGATTATACCGGTTACGGCTGATGCGAACGGATTCCTCGCCTTCCTTGATTTCGATTTCGTCGATCCCGGATTCTTCAAGCAGCTCAATCAGTTTTTTAACTTTGCGAATGTCCATGCACTTCTTCTCTTTCTGGTTCAAGGGGAGTGTTTTTTTAATTCGGAGCCGGTTTTTAACTGCCGGCCAGACGTGCCAGGGCGGCCTGCAAGGCCAGTTCATAACCCTGGGGGCCCAGCCCGGAGATCACGCCAACTGCCACGTCGGAGAAATAGGAATCGTGGCGGAAGGCCTCGCGGGCGTGAACGTTGGACAGGTGCACTTCGATAAACGGAATTTTCACGGCCAGCAGCGCATCGCGCAGGGCGATGCTGGTGTGGGTGAAGGCCGCCGGATTGAAGATGATGAACTGGACGCCGATATCAGCGGCGGCGTGAATGCGTTCGATCAACTCGTATTCGCGGTTGCTCTGGAAGCACTCGCATTGGTGGCCGTGAATGGCAGCCAGCTGTTGCAGGCGCTCATGGATTTGCTCCAGCGTCTGGGTGCCGTAGTGGCCCGGTTCCCGTTTGCCCAATAAATTGAGGTTGGGCCCGTTGAGTACCAGCAGGTGTGCCATGGATGGATTCCGTAATGAAGTGTATAGGTGTCCAGGAGCCGGATTATAAACACAGGCTCGACGGTGGTTCCTGTGCTTTGTTTCCGATCTTACATTTGTTTACAAGTTATGGGGAAGATTCCGGCAAGATTGCCGAAGTTGTTGCCAATTATTGCGGCTTTTACGGGGTGGTTTGCTGGCAGGACGATCAGTCGGAGACAGCAATATCATGCTGTTTCAGGTGGGCGATGAAGCTGGGGCGGGGTTTGTAAGCATAAATGCGGGCGGTTTTGATTTCTTGGCCATTTGGGCCAAAAAACAGAATGGCAGGGGGGCCGGGAATGCCGAAGCGACTCAGCAGGGCCTGATCTTCGGGATTGTTGGTCAGGTCCAGTTGTAGCCAGGTGTGGTTGCGCAGCAGGGATTGCACGTCCGGCTGGGTGAAGTTCTCGTGTTCCATCTCGATGCAGGCGGTGCACCAGTCGGCGTAGAAATCCAGCATGACGGGTTGATTGGCCGAGGCGGCGGTGGCCAGTTGCTCATCCAGCTGGGCGGTGGTGCGAATACGCTGGAAGGGGGTGCTGACAGTAACGGCTTCGTTCGTGGCGGTGGGTGCGGTTGCAGGTGGGGCGAGGGCATTGAAGATCAGCACGGCGCCGGTTACGACGGCCGTAATGCCCAGGCCTTTGAATAGTTTGCCTTTGGTGGACGTGAGGCTGTCGAATGCGCCCAGATACAGTCCCGCCAGGATCGCCAACAGGCCCCAGCCCACATTCAGCAAGGTGGAGGGAATCAGATGCTTGATCAACCAGAGGGCCACCGCCAGCAGCATCACGCCAAACAGGGCTTTCACGTTGTCCATCCAGCCGCCTGCTTTGGGCAGCACGTTGGCGCCCGTTACACCGACGGCGATTAGCGGCACACCCATGCCTAGACCCAGGGCCAGCAGCGATGCGCCGCCCAACTGCCAGTCACCGGTTTTACCCAGGTACAGCAGAGCGCCGGCCAGTGGGGCCGATACACAGGGTGAGACGATCAGCGCCGACAGCACGCCAATGATGGCCACGCCAATGTAGGTGCCCCCTTGCTGGCGCTGGCTGATGTTGTTCAGCCGGTCGCGCACGAAGGCTGGCAATTGCAGTTCATAGAAGCCGAACATGGATAGGGACAGAATCGCGAACAGGCCGGCGAAGCTGAATAGCACGGTGGGATTCTGCATGGCCACAGTCAGGTTCTGCCCGCTAAGGCCGGCAATCACACCCGCCACCGCATACGTAGTGGCCATCCCCAACACATAGATGACCGACAACAGCGCTGCGCGGGGGCGTGACAACTGGCTGCCCTGACCAACAATGATGCTGCTGAGGATTGGCACCATCGGCAGCACGCAGGGTGTGAAGGTGAGGCCGATGCCGATCAGAAAGAACAGGCCAATAATGCTGAAAAAACCCTGGGTGGAGAGAAAGTTTTCCAGGCTGAGGGCGTCGTTGGTGTCGACGGGCGTTTGCGCAGGAGAGATGGCGGCCGGCAATGATGCCTTTTCACTGCCGGCTTCGGGCTTTCCCTGCAGCGTTTCCAGATCCGGCCCTTTTACGTCTTCAGCGCCTGCCGCAATTGCCGCCGGCTCGACCTGGAACATATCGGTATAGGTCTGTGGGATATAGCACAACCCTTTTTCCGCACAGCCCTGGTAACCCGCCGCTACTTCGATGAAGCCGCCGTCCGCTTTGGTGACGGGCAGACGCACATCCACTTGATCATGGAACACCTCGACGCGGCCGAAGGTGGGATCGTCCTTCCATTCCCCTTTCTGCTCGAAACGGGGTTCACCCAGGGCGCCGGCGTTTTCGTCGGTGGGGGTGAAATTGAAGCGGTGCTTGTACAGGTAGTAGCCCGACGCGATCGTCCAGCGATAGTGAATCTGGTTGCCTTTCACCTCGGCTTTGACCTTGAAGGCCTGACCCACCGGCAGGAATTCGTCTTCGCCTTCCGCCCAAACCGATGGGGACAGCAACAGCAGGCAGAGGGACAGCAGGAAGCCGACAAGCCGATGTGAGTGAGTCAGGAGCATGTGAATCCCAAACAGAATGAGGGGCGGACAGTTTAACGTTAGACGAAGCTGCGGTGACAGAGTTCAGGTTGCCGTTGCCGCCAGCAGGAATGTGAACCCGGTCAAGGGGTAGGGGCAAACCACTGCTATAGTTAAAAAAAGATTTCCTTTGGCTGGATGTGATGTGTGCGAGGTGGCTGCCCGCAGGGCGTGCTGGGTCCTGTTTTCATTTGTGCTGTGGGCGCTGCCTGCGCTGGCGGGCGTGTTGCCGTTGGCCATCAAGGATCAGGTGCGTGACCGTTACGGCCCCGAGGGCTTGGCGCGGGTAGAGCGCTGGGAGCAGTTGGTATGGGACCAGACCTATGCCGATACGGACGACAAATTGCGGTCAGTGAATGATTTCTTCAACGCCCTGACCTTCGACACGGATCAGAACCACTGGCATCAGGAAGATTACTGGGCGACTCCCTTCGAAACCCTGGGCAGCAATGGCGGTGATTGTGAGGACTTCGCCATCGCCAAGTATTTCACTCTGCGCCAGTTGGGGGTGCCCGCGAATGATATGCGGATCACCTATGTGAAGGCATTGAAGCAAAATCAGCCACACATGGTGCTGACCTATTATCCCGATAGCGGCGAGCCGCTGGTATTGGATATTCTGATGCGGGAAATGCTGCCGGCGTCTGCGCGCACGGACCTGATTCCGGTTTACAGTTTCAATGCCGACGGCCTGTGGGCCGCTCGTACCCGGGGTGAGGATCACCGTCTGGGCAATGCCAACGAAATCAGCATGTGGCGCGATTTGCAGACGCGGATGGGCGCGGCGCGGTTCTGAGCACTGCTTAATTCCAAAGAGAAGCTAGCGAGAAGAGGATGTCGAGGTGAGCTTACATCGCCAACTGGTGTTACTGATCACGGGGCTGCTGTTGGTACTGCTGGCGGGAATTTGCCTGCTGAGCGTGCAGAACAGCCGGAATTACTTGCAGCATCAGATGCACACCCACGCGCAGGACACGGCGACGTCGCTGGGATTGTCGGCGTCGAAACCATTGGCGGACGGCGATCTGACCTTGGTGCAGACCATGGTGGACGCCATTTTCGACCGTGGTGATTTCCAGGACATCACCATCCGCAATCGGGCCGGCGAAGTGGTGATCCGTCGCAACGCCACGCCGCCACCCCATCACGCACCGCGCTGGTTTGTGCGCTGGCTGCACATCAGCCCCGAGCCAGGTGTGAGTGAAATGAGTTATGCCTGGCGAGTGGAAGGCACGGTGCGGGTGCAAAGCGATCGCAATCGCGCGATCCAGATTTTGTGGGACGCTGCCAAGCAGGCGTTCAGTTTGTTCCTGGTGGTAGGCCTGGTGAGTTGGGTGGTGGTGTTGCTGATCGTGCGCGCCATTTTGCGGCCGCTGCACACGCTGGAGCAGCAGGCGGAAGCCATCTGCAACAAGGATTTCACCGGCCAGCAGCCGTTGCCGAAAACCCGCGAACTGAAACGTGTGGTGCAAGCAATCAATCGCATGACACGGCAGCTGAAAATTCTGTTCGATGAACAGGTGGCGCAGATCGAGCAGGTGCGCAACCAGGCTTATGTGGATTCCGTCACCGGTCTGGGCAACGGCCGCTTCTTCAACGCGCAATTGCTGGCGCGGCTGGAATCGCCCGAAGAACCTTTCAGCGGCGTGCTGACGCGGTTGCAGGTAAAAGGCCTGGGGGAATACAACGAACATTACGGCCATGAATCCGGCAACTTGCTGCTGCGACGCATCGCCCAGATCTGGCGCGAACAATTGCAGGATGTGGAAGGTCATTGCGTGGCGCGGGTGTCGGGCGCGCGTTTTGCAGCGTTGCTGCCGCATCTGTCGCAGGAAATGGCGCAGCAGAAACTGAAAAAAGTGATGGCCAGCATTCTGGAACTGGATGCGTTGAGCCAGGGCGGCGCCAGCGTGCAGGTGTACGCCGGTCTGGCCAGTTGCCGTCTGGGAAATGATCCTAAATTGCTGGAAGCCCAGGCCGGAGCCGCATTGGAGCGGGCGCAGAATCTGCGCAGTGGTCATGTGGAAACCTACGACGAATCCGCGCACGGTGACGCCCTGGCGCCGAACCTGCCGGGCATTACCGATTGGGCTGCGTTCCTGCGTGATGTGATTGACCATCGTCGGGTGGTGCTGCATTACCAACCGGTGCTGTCCTGCGTTGACCAAAGCCTGATGCATTATGAAGTGCTGGCCCGTGTTGCAGTGGACGCCAAGCTGGTCACTGCCGGCCACTTCATTCCGCTGGTAGAACGCTTCTCCATGATCGTCGATTTCGATCGCATGGTGATCCGTCAGCTGATCGAGCATCTGAAAGCCCAGACGCAAGGCCCGCGGGTTCCGCTGGCGATCAATCTGTCCAGCCACAGTATCCGCGCCGAAGGTTTCGACGACTGGCTGCTGGATGCGGTGGAAATGCATCGCGATGTGGCGCCGTATTTGATATTCGAAGTGCCGGAGCTGACGGTGCGCACTGCTCACGGAAAATTGCGTCGACTGGCAACAGGATTGAAAGATGTGGGTGCCAAACTC
>DATLII010000467.1:0-1730 GCA_035539495.1 Dongiaceae bacterium | reverse complement strand
GAATACGCCGTCGCATGCGATTTTGCCGTACAGCGAACTGCTGGATTTGCTGCCGGGCTATTTGCAACACAGCCTGATGGAAACCAATGGCAAGTCGGTGGATTTACAGGGCAGCCCCGTGACCTATGCCACGGCTCCGGTAATCTGGGGTTCCGCCGGCACCAAGAATCAACACACGTATTTCCAATGGTTGCACCAAGGTACGCACCTTGTACCTTCTGACTTTATCGTCGTGGCATCCGACACCGTTTCCGCGCAGGAATCCGTTCTCACCTTCCTGCATTTCCTGGCGCAAACCGAAACGCTATTACGCGGCACGGAAAAAAGCGGAGCCAGTGACGAACAACAGTTACCCGGTAACAAGCCGTCCACCAGTTTGCTGCTGTCCGATCTGTCGCCAACCACATTGGGTCAATTGCTGGCGCTGTATGAACACATCGGTTTCGTACAAAGCGTGGTGTGGAATCTGAATCCCTTCTCGCACTGGGGCATCGAATTGGGTAAGCGTTTTTCCGCCGCCCTGGGCAGCATCGACGATATTGCCGCCGGCCATCACGACAGTTCCACTTTGGGGTTACTGGATGTATTCAAACGGATGCAGCAAGAACAGCACCAGCGTGATCCCTTCCACACCGGTGCCGTACGGGAAGAAAGTGTTTATTCGGTTTTCTGAAGAATAATGCCGCCCAACGGCGGCAGTTGCAGCCGCAGGCTGTGGTCGCGGCCCATGCAACGTATCGGTTCGCTGACGATGGCGGTGCCGTTGGATACATTGCTACCGGCGTAGAACATGGAATCCGAATTGAAACATTCGCCATAAATGCCGGCCTCAGGCAGGCCAATGCGGTAATCCTGTCGCACCACCGGCGTGAAATTCAGTATCACCAGCAGGTTACCTTGCGGGGATTTGCGCAGGAAGGTGATGACCGACTGCGCATGATCGTGGCAATCGATCCATTCAAATCCGC
Source organism: Dongiaceae bacterium (assembly GCA_035539495.1). Taxonomy (GTDB): domain Bacteria; phylum Pseudomonadota; class Gammaproteobacteria; order Pseudomonadales; family Ketobacteraceae; genus Ch67. Next base: position 762 of record DATLII010000467.1, on the reverse strand, counting down.
GCGGATCGAATTCCCAGTGATACAGTGCCGGCTGCCGACAATAAAGCTGATTCAGATCCCGCACCGCCCGCTGCACGCCGGACTGAAAATCATTCTTCAGCAAATCCCACTCCAATCCCTGATCGTGGTCCCATTCGCGACCCTGACCAAATTCACCGCCCATGAATAGGAGCTTCTTGCCCGGATGCGTAAATAGATAGGTGAACAACAGCCGCAGACCCGCGAACTGCTGCCAGGGATCACCCGGCATTTTCTCCAGCAGCGAATATTTGCCGTGTACGACCTCGTCGTGGGATAGCGGCAGCATGAAGTTTTCCGAGAACGCGTACATCATGCTGAAGGTGAGCTTGTCATGATGGTATTGACGGAATAGCGGATCCTGCTTCACATAAGCCAGGGTGTCATTCATCCAGCCCATGTTCCATTTCATGGTGAAGCCCAGGCCACCCAGATAAACCGGGCGCGATACCTGCGGCCAGGCAGTGGATTCTTCCGCCATCATCAATACACCGGGAAACGCCTGATGTACCACTTCGTTGGTGCGACGCAGAAAATGAATGGCGTCCAGGTTTTCGTTGCCACCGAATGCGTTGGGTGTCCATTCGCCCGCTTTGCGGGAATAGTCCAGGTACAGCATCGAGGCCACCGCATCCACCCGCAGGCCATCGATATGAAATTGGTCGAGCCAGAAATAAGCGCTGGAATAAAGAAAATTGCGAACTTCGTTGCGGCCGTAATTGAAGATCAGCGTGCCCCAATCCT
>DATLII010000466.1:0-2274 GCA_035539495.1 Dongiaceae bacterium | reverse complement strand
CATTAGCGGCACATCTAATCGTATTAGCCGGGAAACACGCCCCTGAGGGCGCCCAGAAGCAAACTAATCAACTCATTGTTAAATAACGATATTTTAACAAAAACAAATATCAAAAAATTGACAAAACAAACCAACATGATTCGGATGGATTTGGCATGACATCCTTGCAGGGGCTTAAGGTGCTGGAATTGGCGGAAAGCGTTGCCGGTGAATATTGCGGCAAGCTGCTAGCAGACTTCGGCGCCGACATCATCAAAATCGAGAAGCCCGGTTACGGCAGCCCTACCCGCAGAATGGGCCCTTTTGCCGGCGCTGAAACCGGAACAGAACACAGTGGATTGTTCGCCTATTTGAATACTGGCAAGCGCTCGGTGGAGTTGGATCTGAGCTCCGAAACCGGACGGGAAATATTTCGGACTGTGTTGGCCCAGTTCGATGCAGTGATCGACGATCACGGTATTGAATGGCTGCGGGAATTGGAGCTGGATGCTGAAACCGTTCAACAAAACCACCGCGGTCTGGTGGTTTGTTCAATTTCAAACTTCGGCCTGGAGCCGCCAGAAGATCGGCGCCATGCGGAAGATATCAATGTCTTTCACAGCAGCGGTTGGGGCTATCACACGCCTACTGGCGCTGATCCAGCAAAGCCGCCACTGAGTGGCGCTGGGCGTTTTCTTCCCAGCTACGAAGCGGGAATCGAAGGCGCGATGTGCATGATTGCTGCGCTATATGAACGTGCGAATTCCACGCTGGGACAATTCATCGAAATCTCCAAACAGGAAGTGTTGGCGTCCCGAATTGATTACGTGCTGGCGCAAATGGTCGCCGGCGAAATGAATGTCAGCACCGAGCGCACTGCATATGATCTCGGTGGCCCCGCCGGTATTTTTCCCTGCAAAGACGGATACATTTACATCTGGTTGTCGGCACCCGCCCACTGGGAAGGCTTGCGTCAGTTGCTCGACGACACGACCTGGATGGCCGAATTCCCCGATAACTGGCTGGAGCGGGAATGCACGCCGGAGCGCGTGGCATTGTGCAGACAACATTTGGTTGCCTGGCTGAAAACCCAGAGCAAGCACGATGCGGCAGAAAAAGCGCAAAAACTGGGCGTGACACTGGTGGCCGTGAACAACGCGCAGGATCTGGTGGAATCACCGCAATATCAATTCCGGGAATTTTTCGTCGAGCTGGAACACCCGCAGCTTGGCATCCAACGCTACCCCACTGTGCCATACCGGTTGAGTGCAACGCCGGCCAGGCCTGCTGCGCCCGCGCCGCTGCTGGGCCAACACAATGAAAAAGGTTTACGGGAAGGTGGCAGATGACGGGACAGCTACGGGGCGGACCTTTGCAAGGTGTGCGGGTCGTCGAATTAACCAAAGTCTGGGCGGGCCCCTATACCGGCAAATTGCTGGCTTTTCTCGGCGCTGAAGTTATTCGCATCGAAAGCGAAAAATCGCTGGATGTTACCCGCTTCTACGGCGTGGACGATATCAACAAAGCACCAGGGTTCATGGCCGTGAATCCGCAAAAGCTGAGCGTCCAGATCGATATGAAATCCAAAGAGGGTATTAACCTCATTCTGGATCTGCTGCGCGAATCGGATGTATTGATCGAAAACCTGCGGCCCGGTGCGGTAAAACGTTTGGGCCTCGGCTATGACGTGGTGAAAGCCGTTAAGCCTGACATTGTGTACACCTCGATGGGAATGTATGGCAACGAAGGCCCCCTCGCCTATCAAACCGGGTATGCACCCTGTTTTGCTGCCCTGAGTGGTTTGAGCTCGCTCGTCGGTTATGAAAATCAGCCGCCGGCAGGAATGAACGTCCGTTATGCCGATTCCACGTTTGGTGCTGCTGCGGCATTGGCAACCGTCGCTGCGCTGTTTCATCGTCGCCGCACCGGCATTGGCCAATACGTCGATGTATCGGCAGTTGAGAGCATGACCAGCATGATCGGCGATTCGCTGATGGATTACATGCTCATCGGCTATATCCAGACTGGCTACGGCAATCGTCATCCTGAGATGGCTCCTCACGGAGTGTTTCCTTGTGTGGACGATGAGTGGATCAGCGTCGCGGCATCCGATGATGCTGTGTGGCACAAAATTGCCAATGCCATGGGCCAGCCTGCGTTGGCTGTTGATGAACGCTTCTCCACACTGGCCAAGCGCAAACTCAACGAAGACGCCTTGAATCAAATCATTACCACCTGGACTTCCAGACATAACGCACAAGCGCTGGCGACAGAGCTGCAAGCATTGGGTATTGC
>DATLII010000465.1:0-6420 GCA_035539495.1 Dongiaceae bacterium | reverse complement strand
TGCCAATCTTGATCTTTGAACCAATCCTGCAGGGCCTTGGTATATATCTGCTGCAGTTTTTCCTTGTCCGCCTCGGTCAGCTCATAATCGGAATCACGATAATGAATGTTGGCGTCACGAAAGCCCTTGGCATACGCAACGTCAATCGGCGGTATGAAAACCTTTTGCGCACTGGGCAGCGGCGCCAGGTCCAGCCTGTCAAACCCGCTCTTCACGGGCACCAACGCAGACGGTTGGCTAGTGGCAGTGTTACCCGCGGCCACTGCCGGGCTCGCCGCGGCCTTATTCTCATCCGCCGCAATAGCCACACCCGGAACTGTCGCCAACATCGAACACAGCAGCGCCACCGAACGAACTCGAAAAACAGCCATCACCTTACCTCCATAATTTCTTCAACCGCTCTGCCGCACTGATTACCGTGGAATCCTTCTTGGCAAAGCAGAACCGTACCACGCGCTCATCAAAGCCATCATGATAGAACGCAGACAAAGGAATACAGGCCACCCCGATCTTGCGGGTGAGCAACTCCGCAAATTCACGATCCGACAGGTGAGCATATTCCGGAATGCCGGCATAGGAACCGGAAACGAAATAGGTTCCTTCCGACGGCAACCAATGCAAGCCACTGCCTTGTGTCGACCACAAGAATAAATCCCGTTTGTCCTGATAGAACTGGGCCAGAGCTAAATGGTGCTGCTGCCCCAAATATTCAGCCAGCGCATACTGCGACGGCGCATGCACACAGAACACCATAAATTGATGAGCCTTGCGAAATTCCTGCATCAGCGCTTTCGGCGCCAGACAATATGCGATTTTCCAGCCAGTGACATGGAAGGTCTTGCCGAACGATGAAATAACAAAGGCGCGCTCCGCCAGATCCGGATACCGGCATACGCTTTCATGGCGCTGGCCGTCATACACGATGTGCTCATACACTTCATCGCTGATGAGGAAAATATCGGTATTTTTCAGAATAGCGGACAACGCTTCCAGATCGCTACGAGTCAGCAGACGCGCCGTGGGATTATGGGGGCTATTGATGATGATCGCGCGCGTGCGCGGCGTAATCAGGCTCCTTACTTCGTCCCAATCGGGCCGGTAATCAGGCGCCCGCAGCCGTGAATAAACCGGGATACCACCATTCAAGCGAATAGCGGGTTCATAACTGTCGTAAACAGGCTCAAACAGAATCACTTCATCGCCCGGCTGAACCAGGCAGGAGATGGCGGTGAATAACGCCTGCGTTGCGCCGGCGGTAATGGTGACTTCGCTGGCGGGCGCATAACGGCCACCGTAAAGTGACGCCACCTGCTGCGCGATGGCCTCGCACAAGACGGGCACGCCGCCCATGGGCGCGTACTGATTCTTTTCAGATGTCAGCGCCAGCTGAATCAGTTCAAGTAATTCCGGATCGCAATCAAAGTCTGGAAATCCCTGCCCTAAATTCACGGCGCCAGTTTCTGCCGCCAACACCGACATGGTGGTAAAAATCGTGGTACCTACCAGAGGCAACTTGGATGTTATGGAAGGCATATTCACACCAGATAAAAAAACGACGATAAAAAGCAAAAACAGCCACTGACATTCGCGATTTATTGCGAACGCCAGTGGCTGTCATTGTAATACCAGATGAGCAGTCTCGCCTCAGTTGGCCGCCTGATTCCAGCCAATGAAGTTTTCCAGCTCCGCAAGCTCAACCTTGCCAGGACCGTGCAACGCAGCGATAGTGCGCACGTCCAGCTTCAGTTTCTGAATGTTTTCATACAGATTTACGCTGAAGGGATTGGGTGTGGCAGGCTTCGGTACGCCGGGTGCCAGCGGAGTATAAGCATCGGCTTCCACCAACAACTTTTCTGCTGGCAGATACACGACGACAAAGGCATCGTTATGACCATTGCCGGTCAATTCATGCAGCTGGATCTTGCGCTTGCCATCATCCAGAACATGCTGGCCTTTGAAGGTCAGGAATTCCGCTTGGCGTTTTGAGCCGGCCAGTGCATCGGGTTCCAGCTGGTGCGGCGTGGCCCAGGCTTCTTCGTAGAAAGGACGATTCGCTTCGTGCGTCACGACGATCACGCCTTGGTCAACAAAAGTACGCAGGCCACCGGAGTGATCGAAATGCTGGTGAGTATTCACCACATAACGCAGCGGTTTGCTCGGCACCAGTTCCTTGATTTTGGCAATCAGGGCTTTGGAACGGTCTTCGTTGAGCGGCGCTTCCACCAGCACCAGGTGATCCTGCTGCTCGATCAGCACGCTGTGGTGAGTGCCGCCGCGCAGATAGAACACGCCCGGCGCCAACGCTTCCGATGTCACCACTTGTGGCGGCACTTTGCTGGCCTCTGCCGGAATTGGCAGGCTGACGTCGGCATTCGCGGTCACACCCGATACCGTCAGATCCAATACCGGGAAACCACCCTGCTTACGCACGATATGGCTGGGGAAGCGGGTCCCGTTGAAATCCTTGTAACCTTCGTACTGGAATTCCACTAACGTGTCGCCCAACACCGGATTGTCGATCCAGGTTTTTACCTGAGTCACTTGATGTTGTGCGTCGAGCACGCCTTCAAATGCATGGCCATCCGCGGTGAACGAAATTTCTGCGCCTTTGTCGGTGGCAGTAACACGCGCCTTATGCGCGGTAGCGGCTTTCAGGAAACCTTGTGGTGTGGTCCAGATTTCGCTGAGACGCTCATGCACAGCAGCGGCTTGCGGTTGCACCACAGGCGCAGTGCCCGGCGGTGAACCTTGCGGCGGTGCCAGGTTCCAGGCAGTTGCGCCATTCACGTATTGATCAGCCCGTTGCTCTACCGGTACGGGACGAACACGCCCTGGTTCCACCACCTGTTTGCGCACGATCTGCACGCGAGCGGCGGGCGCATCGAAATTCAGGCTGGCCGTGTAATTGGATACATCGAACGGCGGCCAGGCAGAGCCCGGCGCAGGGGCCTGACCGAACTGATACCAGCGGCCGGTCGCTGTTATTTGCAGTGTTTTGGTGCTGTCAGCCTGCAATGCCTGCACCGCGCTTTGCAAATGCTCCTGCGCATTCGAATCACCGGCAGCAGATTCGCCAGGTGAACCACTGCAACCCGGTAGCAAACTGGTGGTGGTGCCAACTGCCAACAACAGCGCAACACTGCGCAGGCTGCCGCGGAATCGGCGGGATGGAACGGACGCTGTCATGAAACACTCCTTGCTAGTGAAAATGAAAAGACCTTTTTTTGGTTTGACTCTTTTAAAAACTGGCCGACAAATTGAACTGCTCCAGCACCGGCGGCCGCACCGGTTTTTCGCTGCGGGGCGTGCCTTCAGGCACCCAGTCATAGGGCACCGGCTGGCCGCGATACAGCTGGCGATTCACGATATTTTTGTTGGTGGCAGGATCTTTACGCACACCTGGAAAGGGATTGACGTATTCCCACACGATGTCACCCGCCGGCGTCACCTGAAACAGACGGCCGCTCTGACCTTCATCGATAAAGGTGTTGCCATTGGGCAGCCGACGGGCGGCGCTGATATGGGTGGAACGGAACGTCCAGCCGGAACCACCAGAATCTTCACCGGTGTATTGCCACACGATCTGCTGCTTGACGGGATCAATTTCCAGCACGCGCGAGCCACCGGTAATGGGCAACACCGCGGGCGGATAACCAGCCTGGCCCTGGTTGTCGAATACCAATAAATTGCCAGCACCGGGCAATCCTTCCGGAATAATGTGCGCGTCATGCTGGCCCGCAATCTGATCCACCGGACGCGGCAGTTTGCGCCGGTCTTCCGGCTTCACCGCGGCATAATTCGGGCCCAGGCGCCATACCACTTTGCTGCTCTGGCGATCGATGATGGCGATGAAGTTGGCATTGCGTGCATCGATCACCAGGTTGTCAGGATGGAAGCGTTTGTCACCGGCGTTGAACCAACGGTTTGGCCCTACTACTTTCAGATTATTGAAATGCAGATAATCCGGATCCGGCGTTGCACGCACCAGCTGCAACTGTTCTGGCGTAAAACCGAATTCATTCAGATGTTCCGCCGCCACCCAGCGCCACACCACTTCACCGGCGGGATTGATTTCGTAAATCACATCGTCGAGCAACGCCTGCTGAAATCCTTCCACCTTATGTTCCAGGTTGGCCAGAATCACGGTATTGCCGTTACGCAGGCGAGCCCAGTCGTGATGTTGTTGCGCGGCACCACCGGGCGCTTTTTCGCCGAACGACCAAACCAGTTTGCCGTTCCAATCCAGTTCACCCACGCTTTGCACTTTGCGCGCATTGGGGCGACCGGGAACCAGACCCGTACCCTGCCCTTCCACCAGCGCCAGAGTCACGAAAACATGGCCTTTACGGCCGCCATTCAGGGCGGGATCGATAGCGGTACTGTGCGCAGCGGCATCTTTCCACTGCCGCACCACATTGCCATTCAGATCGATCAGGCGCGCGGTGTTGTCACCGCCAGTAAACAACACATAGGAGTTGTAGGCTTTCGCGGGATCATAAACAGTGGTGCCGGTGGGATAGACGCTGGGGCCGGCCATCACGCTGGAAGCAGTCAATGAACCTGCGAGCAGAAGGCTGCCAGCCGTACGTAATCGTTGCTCCCCGAATAGTTTTTCACGAGCCAAGTACCGGGCATTCCGAAAAATTGAATACAGATTCATATAAAAACTGCTTCCTGATTTTTATTTAATTCGAAAAACTTAATTGGAACGTTCAAATAAGCGGAGCCGTGACGGCAGCAATCGCACAATCTGACCGGTAACGAGCGCCAGCTCATTGGCTCGCCCCTGCTCCAGCTCCACTTCAAAGTGTTGCAAGCCCGTCGACGTAACCCCATCCAATTCGACGCGAGCGCTGACACCAAAAGACCGGATGCGATTAACACGAGCCCTGATGCCCATGGTGATCGCAGGATCGGTAACGATATCCAGCTCATGCGGCCGCACGAAGGCATACACATCAGCGCCATGTCTTAGCGAGCTGCTGCCGTGCGGAACGGAATCTTCGCCAATCAGCACCTTGTTGTTATCGATGCGACCACGGAACAGATTGGCCGAACCCAGAAAACCGTACACAAACGGTGTTGCCGGGTGCACATACACTTCCTCCGGCGTGCCCACCTGCTCGATGCGCCCCTTGTCCATCAGCACGATGGTGTCGGCCACTTCCAGCGCCTCTTCCTGATCATGGGTGACAAAAATCGACGTGATATGCAGCTCGTTGTGCAGCTGACGTAACCAACGACGCAGCTCTTTGCGCACCTTGGCATCCAGTGCGCCGAAGGGTTCATCCAACAGCAATACCTGCGGTTCTACCGCCAGCGCACGCGCCAACGCAATCCGTTGCCGCTGGCCACCGGATAACTGCGAAGGAAATCGATCCGCCAGCCAATCCAGTTGCACCAACTGCAACAACTCCGACACTTTCTTTTTGATGTGAGCTTCAGTAGGCCGGGATGCACGCGGTTTCATCCGCATGCCGAAGGCCACGTTGTCAAACACCGTCATATGCTTGAACAGTGCATAGTGCTGAAACACAAAACCCACTTGGCGATCACGCACATGCGTGCCCGATGCGTCCACACCGTTCAACAGAATCTGGCCACTGTCTGCCCGTTCCAGCCCGGCAATGATCCGCAACAAAGTGGTTTTGCCGCAGCCAGAAGGCCCCAGCAACGCCACCAGTTCACCGGCCTGAAAATCCTGCGACAGATTATCCAGAGCAACGAAGCTGCCAAACCGCTTGCTGATGTTCTGCACCTGAATACTCATGGACTACCTCCGTCGATGTCGCTGGACATCACAACCGTCTCAGTTTGCTTTGAAATCGTCATGGCACTTTTTGCAGTTCTGCGCCACCGCTGCCGCTGCCTTTTTAAACGCCGCAGCATCGGAGGGGTTGGTCGATACCGTCGTCGCCAGCGCCTGCAAATTCTTGCGGTATTCGTTCAGCAACGATTTGAAATCATCGGAATCGGTCCAGACTTCAGGCAACGCATTGGTATCCGGCTTGCCTCGGTTGCTGGCCGGAGTCCAGGGTTCATCCAGCAGATTGGCGAGGAAAACCAGTCGCTCCACCCGCTGCTGTACCTGCGCCGCATCAAACGACGCCTGCCCTTTCACAATCGCCACCACTGGTTTGAAATTGCTTTCAGTCAGGGTAAAAATTGCTTTGCGTTCCGCGATAACCTGGCGCGCCTGCGCCGTACCACCCAGAGTCGGCGCATCTGCCAACGCGCCCGCTGCCATCGGCAATCCCAGCAGCACCAGCCAACGCAACCGGGAAAGACTTGTTTTCATCATGTTCCAAAAAACTCCATCACCTATCGACACGAAATTGATATAGAAGGAACATTGCAACGCTCAGGCCAGCCTGCAGGCAGTAATCTGAAAAATGACCCGATGTCTTCAGGCATCAAAAA
>DATLII010000464.1:0-6775 GCA_035539495.1 Dongiaceae bacterium | reverse complement strand
AATCAGCACACCCACAGCGTCCACAATCCATACCCCTGCCCGGCCAAACAAACGGCCACTGTGTAAATCCAACAGCACCTGTTCGCGGGTCAGGCCCGGCACCGGCCGATCCGTATTGAGCGCCGCCTGCAATGTTGCGGGCAGTGGCTGCAATTCGCTCCATGCCGCAGCGGCATCTGGCACAACGCTCTGCCAGGCGCCGTTGGCTTCATCAAATCCGAATACGTCGTTGTCGCTGCGCACCCATAATTGTTCGTTCTGCAGCGCCAGTGATTTTCCCGACTGCGGCAGGCCGCGCACGGTTTCCATCAGCTGGCCCGTCGCATCCAGCAACAGCACCGTGTCACCGCACAGCACGGCGATCAATTCCTGATAAGCAACTGCGCCACTTACACCGGCGGCGCACTCCGCCACTGCTTGCGATCCCAGCAACACTTGCTGATCGCGCTGCACAATCCAATGTGTGTTTCCTGGCGTACCAACCGCAAAACCCTGCTCAACGTTCGTCAGCGGAATTCCATACAGACGCGCCAGTAGAGCCGAGTGCACTTGCGCCCGGTTCCAACCCATATCCTGACTGTGATTGATCAACACACCGGTGGCGGCAAGAAAAATCACCAGCAATGCCACCACCGCGCCAATGCGGCGATGCCATTGAAGCCACCAAACCAGTCGTTGCATACGGAACTTCCACTAAGCCATTGCTAATCGGCAATTGCTAGCGCTTTTGCCTGCACATAACGGTGCAAAAGCAGCACCAGATTCGCCGTTCGCGTCACCGCATGCACCGACAGGGTGGCGCCCGTAATGCCGTCGATATTCCGGGTCAGGCGCTCTTCCTCGTTCAGGCCGACGCTTTCAAATTGCCGGGTGAAAAAATCCTGATGCACTTCGCCACCACGCTCTTCGCGGTACACCAGGATTTTCACCTGCTCGATCTTGTCCCCATTCACTACTACACCGATGGTAATGGGTAGATCCTTGCCGATCTCATCAAGGACCCAGGCTGTGCGCTGCTGGTCGACCCAGTAGCGCACACGACTACCCCGATAGGGATGCTGCAATATGTCCGTGGCAGTCTTCTTCAGCTCCGCGTTCAGCATCAGCATTTTCCACTGAGGCTTGGCGGCGCCGAACGCCTGCTGCACAAATTGCTCTTGTGTCATGTATTGGATCTGCGGAATGCCCATGCCGAACGCTGCATTGAGGGCACTCAACCAGAGCAACACCAGAAACAACACGCCTTGCATGTCAGTTCACCAGGCGATCGTTGCCCAATATCACCTTCAGCTGTTGACTGTGGTAGTAGTCATTACGTTTGCCTTGCAGGCGCGCCATGGCTTCGTAATGCACCGGGTTCACCGCCAGATAATCCGGCAGAATCCAGTTGGCAAATTCTGCTGAACCCATCAGCCAGGAATAGTTGAAGCGCTCCCACAAACCGTCATCCATGCCATAGCCTTCACGCACCGGCGCTGGCAGGTTAACCGCTGTCACCGTTTCCTGAATCCAGAGCGGGAATGTCAGCCAGATAGAACGGGACGTGAACAGGTCTTCTTTCAGCTTTCTCGCATTATCGGTAACGGTCAGCTGCGGGCTGTACCACATGGCTTCTGCGTACGCCATGAACTCATTCCAGTTGCGCGGCAATGCGCTTTCCGGAATACCGAACAGCATGGCGAACAGTTTGGTTTCTTCGTAGAAGCGATCTTTTTCTTCCTGCGTCAGCGGCTCCACCACTTCTTCGTACATATGCACGGTGGTTTCCCACAAGGTGGCGTGCACCCAGATCATGGCGCTGATTTCATTGGCGCCGTAATTCGAGCCCGGCTTGAATGCCCCGGCGTGATAATTGATCGTGCCCTTCACTTCATTGTGCATCGAGCGCACGAAGTGGGCCGCGCTCATCACCTGCGGCATGCTGCCATACACCATGGTGTTAATGTTGCTGAACGTGCGGCGGAAACGTTCCATCGGGTCGTAGCGCACAATGGAATGCTCATCGATACCGGCGGTGACCCAGGGATGCGCCGTTTGCAGCAGCAACGCGCGGCCTGCGCCCATGCCAGCGGGCGCGGCAGGTGCCAACAATTTCCAGTACATGGAATCCGGGCCGAACAAACCGATGCGGGGATCAGGTATTTTGCCGTGCACTTTGTACAACTGCGAACAGAATGCGTTCTCGTCGATCCAGCGCGATTTCGGCGCAGAACCATCACGCGGCAGCAGTAGTTCCATCGGATTACCACTCACCTTGTTGGCGTTATCACCTTCCTTGTTCGGGGTGAAATTCTCACAAGGGCTGGCAAGAAAACCGGTATCGGCGCGCACCAGCTCGATTTCGACGCTGGTGTCGTCCTTCTGCATTTCGATCTGATCCGGCAGCAGGTAGCTATTCACCTGCATGTAATTGTTGTATTGGATTTTCCAGCCGTCATCCTTGATTTCGTTGGCAGCCAGTTCGTCTTCTTCTTTACTGACCTTGGCGTTTTCGGTCGCCGGCAGCGCACGCAGCCAATAGGACATATTGTTCAGCGGCAACGTGGATTGCAGCGATTGCGCGAGTTTTTCCGCCTGCGGATTTTTCGCGGTGATCTGTTCGGACGCGGCGCCCTCACCTTCGATGCCTTTCACGACAGCCACGGGCTCACCCACTGGCTTGTCCTGCCGCACTTGCAGTTCGTATTCGCCGTTGACTTGTTTGTAGGTGATAAAGGCTTCTTCTTTGCCTGCTTCACCTTTCACTTTCACCGAACCTTCCACCTGCCATTCCGTCATGGCTTCCGGATCGGAAGGAACAAATTTCGGCGGTTCGCCGAGAGTGGAACAGCCGGCCAGTAGTACCAGCACTGTAGACAGTGCACCAACCTGGATTATTTTCATAACTTCTCCTCGCATCACTGCGCACGGATGTACCGTGTAATCAGGTCTATTTGTTGTAATGACTTTTTTATACTGGCGCGGCTGTGTTGCTTGCTTTCTAGTTACTTACAGTCAACTGGCCGCGCGCAGGGCTTTCTTGTCGATCTTGCCCACCGATGTCAGCGGGATGGCATCGACAAAAAAGATTTCTTTCGGCACCTTGTAGGGCGCCATATTCGCGCGACAGTAATCCACCACTGCCTCGCGCTGTTCAACTTCACTCAGCAGAGTGCCAGGACGGCGCTGGATATAGACCTGCACCACCTCGTTACCAGGACGGGCCTGGTCCGGACGACCCACCACCGCGCTCACGGCGACGAAGGGCAGTTCCGACAGCTTGGCTTCCACTTCCACTGAGAAAACTTTGTAGCCACCCACGATCAGCATGTCTTTGCTGCGATCGCAGATTTTCAGATAACCATCACGATCCAGATAACCGATATCGCCGGTGTACATCCAGATTTTGCCGTCCCGCTCACGCAGCGCCTTGGCGTTGGCTTCCGGCGCAGCCAGATAACCCTGCATGACTTGCGGCCCGGTCACGATGATTTCGCCCGCTTCACCTAACGGCAGCTCGGTGGTGCCATTTTCCGCATCCACAATCGCCAGATCAGTGCCGGGCAGCGGAATACCAACAAAACCGGGCTTGAATTTCTGGGCCGGATTCAGCGTCTGCACCGGCGCGGTTTCGGTCATGCCGTACACTTCGCAGAACACACCCTTGCCCACCACCGCTTCCAGGCGCTTGATCTCTTCTTCCGAGAACGGCGCAGCGCCGGACACCACTGTCAGCAATTGGCTGAAATCCAGCGCGCGGAAACGTTCATCCGCCACCAGCATTTGAAACAGTGCGGGAACACCTGCAATTACCGTCGGTACGTTCGCCTGCATTTCCTTGCACAAGTGCTCGACATTGCGCGGATCGGGGAACACCAGGAAGGTGGACGCGGTACGAATCGCATTGAACAGCACCGCGGCACCGCCGATATGGAAGAACGGAAATGCCGATGAAACGGTTTCCATGCCCTGGCGATAGCCGTAAAACACGTTGGCTTGTACGTTATTGATAAATAGGTTGCGCGAAGTCAGCTGAGCGCCTTTGGCTTTACCGGTCGTGCCACCGGTGTATTGCAAATACAGCACGCGGTCCAACGAAACCGGCACCTGTACCCGCTCCGATGATGCCGACAACAATGCATCGCCCAGACCAATGACTTTCACGTCGCTAACTTGCGGGCTGGTCACTACTGCGTTGGGAGCATCCGGCAACATTTCGGTCATGGTGGAGATGATGGCCAAACGCAGCGAAGGAATCGCCTGCGCCAATTTTTCACCCATGGCACCCCAAAGCGCGTCCAGTGTCAGCATCACTTTCACGCTTGCATCGATACCCTGTGCAATCACTTCCGGCGGTGTGAGCAGCGGCGATACGCTGGTCACCACCATGCCCAGACGCGCTGCCGCCACCATGGCCACGACATATTGCGGCGCATTCGGCAATTGAATCGCAATCACGTCGCCGGCGCCGCAACCGTTGGCCTTCAACACATTGGCCAATTGATCGGCCTGCAGATCCAGCAATGCATAGCTGAAGCGCACGCTGAAATACACCAGCGCCGCGCGTTCACCATACTCGCGCGCGTTGTCACGCACGTAATCTGACAGGGTTTTTTCCGGCAATTCCGGAATGCGATTCCAGTCCTGCTCCAATGCTTCGTATGTGGCCAACCAAGGCCTTGTGTGTTTCATGCTTACTACCCTCTGTTTGAACAAAAACCTGCGGGAAAAAGTCCGGTGCGCGACACACCGGCTGCCCTCGGACCAGGCACATGGAGCTTATTATTGGTAATTAAACTGATATGCCTCCGGGTGCCGCCGGGCATCTTTGATCGCGCGCCGTGCCAACGGAATATAACGCAAATCGTGCGGTGTCAGGGGATAGAACACGCGTACCAGCAATGCAAAGGCGCGAAACGCCAGCCGATCCACCGCACCCACACGCACCTGGAATTTGCGACGGAAACTTTCCGGCAGAGTGTTGATGGTGATCTTGTGCATGAACCAGCTCACCGGTGTTGCCATCGCCTTCCAAAGAAAATTCGGCAGACGTGTCATCTGCGGCGGCTTGGGGTAGTTGGCAAAAAACCAGGGACTCATCAGATCGTCCATGACATCGCCGTGCACCAGGCGCTCTTCGATCATGGTGTTGAACTGCTTCCAATATTCTTCTTCGGTTTGCGGAATGTGTTTGTCGATGATGCCCAGCATGGCGCCCATCTGTTTCCATTCTGCAAAAATGCAGGCGCGCTCTGCAGCCGATACTGGCGTGCCAAACATTTCGTACATGCGAATCGTGGCGTCGAAGCCGGTCATGTGTACCCAGCAATACGCTTCCGGATCCAGCGCATGATAGGCCTTGCCATTTTTATCCACGCCTTTGATCTGGCGATGCATCTCACGCAGGCTCTTGCCCATGGAGACGGCTTTTTCCGGACGCGCGTACACCACCGGCCACAACAGTGCCACCGATCCTTTCGCCCGGCCCCAGGGATCCAGCTTGTATTTCTTTTCCTTACTCACAGCCGCATCAATCATCGGGTGGGCCGACTGCAGGATGAATGCCTGCGGCAACATCAGATGGAACAGGTACGAACCGAAATCCCGCCAGGTACAGGAATCCGGCCCCAGCGGCTTGGGTTCCAGACGACGGACGGAATTGGTTTCCAACGTAGCGGTATCCGAGTCAAAAGTGTCGGCCTGCGCAGTGAACGACATGGAGCGCCCCTTCTTGGCGAATGCGTGTGAGACAAAATCAAAAATATGTCTTATCGCGATAAATTGCAATAGCCAAATGTGACGCACTTCCGTATCAACTCGGTCACTCCCGGTCGCTATTCAGGCCAGGTCGTTGAGCAACTTGGGCGGGCTCAGCTGGACAGTTTAAATGATAATAATTATCATTAGCCCGCATTTGGTTTTGAGTCCTCTGTCATGTCCAACCCAGTCATCGATTGCCCTGTCACCGCGCTTTACCAGGACCACACGCCCTGGCTGCGTCGCTGGTTGCGGCAGAAGCTGGGCTGCTCGCAACAAGCTGCCGACATCGCCCAGGACACCTTCATACGGATTCTGGTTAAACGGGACGATCTGCAGCACAACCCGCCGCGGGAGCCCCGTGCGTTTCTACGGGTGATCGCCGGCGGACTGGTGGTCGACCACTTCCGCCGGCGCTCGCTGGAGCAGGCTTACCTGGAAGCCCTGGCCGCCTCGCCCGAGCCGGTGGACATTTCCCCCGAGGAGCGGGAGCTGCTGCTGGAAACCCTGCACCGGATCGACGCCCTGCTGGACGAACTGCCCGCTCCCGTGCGCAAGGCGTTTCTGCTGTCACAACTGGATGGCATGACCTACGCCGAGATTGCCGAGCAGATGCAGCTGTCCTTGCGCACCATCAAACGCTACATGCAGCAGGGATTCTCGCAATGCATCGCAGCCCTGCTCTGACCTACACCGTTCCACAGCACATTATTGATGAAGCCGCTGGCTGGCTGATGCGCACCAGTGAAGGCGAATTGGCGCAGGCGGAATTGCAGCAGCTTTCCACTTGGCGCGCGCAAAGCCCGGAGCACGAGCGGGCATGGCAGGCCGCTATGGAGTTGCAACTATTGATGAGCAGCGTGCCGACGTCGTTGGGCAAGACCGTATTGGGCCGCCCGCGCACGGATCGACGCACGCTGCTGAAATCCATCGCCGCCATTTCAGTAACGCTGCCTGCGGCCGGCCTGGCGTATCGGCACTGGCCTGACCTTACTGCCGATCTGCACACAGCCATCGGCGAACACCGAGAGGTCGCGTT
>DATLII010000463.1:0-3218 GCA_035539495.1 Dongiaceae bacterium | reverse complement strand
CGGCGATGGCGGTAGGCGGGGACAATCCGTCCTGGCCCACTGCAGATGAATTATTGCAACGTGGCAAAGCGCTGTTCGCACTCGCTGATTCCGATCCTGTGGACAAGCTGCCGTCGGAGTTCATCATGCTGGCGCGGGTATTCACTACGCTGGGCGGTTTGTTCATCCACTACAAACCGAAAATGGATGTGACGAAATATTTGCTGCCGCATTTGATTGGGCCGGTGGTGGCAAGTATGTACGCTTGACACGCCCGTGAGTGTGCATCGGATTCAAAGAGCTGGTGATGACTCGCGCCAGCTCTTTGATTTCGGTGCAGTGGTAGCGGTATCCCTTGGCGCTGATATCACCACAGATCAGCAGCGGGTGTCGTCGGCCCCTGCGGATTCTTTGGCATCTTCGCAGGCATCTTCGATTTTGTTGCCAATATCGGTGGTGGCGTTGTCCACTTTCTCGCCTGCCCGTTCAGCCGGCCCTTCCTTCTCACAGCCATACGCGCCCACCATCAGCATCGCCATCATTACCAACTTTATGCTAAGGCTTTTCATGACTCATTCTCCATTTAGGTCAGTGTGAAATAGTAAAGGTGTCTTGGTTTCGCACAGAATCATTGCTTCTCGGGTGAACTAACGAGAGTGCCTTTGAAAAGTTCCGGACCGGAACTGAAAAAAGAGTGCAGGCAGCGCCGCGCTCAATGAAATGTCATGGGTACCCGCGATGTTGACGCTTTTTGCGCCTGGCTTGTCCGGGTGTTCTGATGAGGACAAGCGCGTGATGCGGGTGGAATGGGTATAACAGACTTTCGGGAAGATTTGGAAAAAATCTTGACGATTCAAAAATGGTGCCGATGGTCAGACTCGAACTGACATGAGCAGAGCTCGGTTGATTTTGAATCAACTGCGTCTACCGGTTTCGCCACATCGGCAGTGAGAGGCGATGGCAACCCTGATTGGTTACCAAGATAGCCTGGCGGCTATCTGAGAGCGGCGATTATAACAGCGCGTATCGGCCGGTCAACCGAGCATTTCAGCAACCGCCTCAACCCGCTATAATTGCCGCCCTTTCGTTCAGGCAGGCTCGCCCGCATCCCAGCATGAAACGCACCGACTTCCACTACGACCTGCCGGACCACCTCATTGCCCGCTACCCCGCGCAACAGCGTAGCGGTAGCCGCCTGTTGGTGCTCGGCCGCCACGACGGCCATCTGGAAGACCGCCAGTTTCCTGACTTGCTGAACTATCTGCGCCCCGGCGACCTGCTCGTCTTCAACAACACCAAAGTCATCCCTGCGCGCCTGTTCGGCCAAAAAGAAAGCGGCGGCAAAGTGGAAATCCTGGTGGAGCGCATCACCAGCGACCAAACCTGCCTGGCCCATGTCCGCGCCAGCAAGTCTCCCAAACCGGGCGGCCGCATTATCGTAGAAGGTGGTGGCGAGCTATTAATGGAAGGCCGCGACGGCGAGCTGTTCCAACTGCGCCGCGAAAGTGGTGGCACCCTATTGGAACTGCTGCAGCAAAACGGGCACATGCCGCTGCCGCCCTATATCGACCGCGCCGACGAAAGCCTCGACCAAAACCGTTACCAGACCGTCTACGCCCAAACCCCTGGCGCCGTAGCGGCACCCACTGCCGGCCTGCATTTTGATGAGCCTCTGCTGGAACGATTGCGCGCCACCGGAATCGAAGCCGCATTCGTCACCTTGCATGTGGGGGCCGGTACTTTCCAGCCGGTGCGCGCCGATGACATCCGCGATCACCGCATGCATGCCGAGTGGCTGGAAGTGTCGGAGCAGACGGTGGCCCAGATCCAGGCGACCAAGCAAAGAGGCGGGCGCGTGATCGCCGTGGGAACCACCTCGGTCCGCTGCCTGGAAACCGCGGCGCAGTCAGGGGAACTGCAAACTTTCCGCGGCGATACCCGGATTTTCATTTATCCCGGCTACGAATTCCGCGTGATCGACGGCCTGATCACCAATTTCCACCTGCCGGAATCCACTCTCATCATGCTGGTGAGCGCGCTGGCCGGCCAAGACAACGTATTGAACGCCTACCACCATGCGGTGGCGCAGGAATACCGATTTTTCAGCTATGGCGACGCCATGCTTATCGTTTAGGAAACAGGAATGAAATTCGACTTGCTGGGGACAGACAGCGGTGCTCGCCGGGGCCGCCTCACTTTCGACCGGGGCACGGTGGAAACGCCAGCCTTTATGCCTGTGGGCACCTACGGTTCGGTGAAAGCCATGCTGCCGCGCGATATCGAAGCCACCGGGGCCGAGATCATCCTCGGCAATACGTTTCACCTGATGCTGCGGCCCGGCACCGAGGTCATCAAGCTGCACGGCGACCTGCACGACTTCATGCAATGGCAGGGTCCCATCCTTACCGACTCCGGCGGATTCCAGGTGTTCTCCCTGGGCAAAATGCGCAAGATCAGCGAGGAGGGCGTGAAGTTCCAGTCGCCGATCGATGGCAGCCCCGTCTTCCTCAGCCCCGAAGTTGCCATGCAGGTGCAACGCGATCTGGGCTCCGACATCGTGATGATCTTCGACGAATGCACCCCGTATCCGGCCACCGAAGCCGAGGCGCGCAAATCCATGGAGCTGTCCCTGCGTTGGGCCAAGCGTTCCAAGGAAGGCCACGGCGACAATCCATCGGCACTGTTCGGCATCGTCCAGGGCGGCATGTATGAAGACCTGCGGTTGGAATCGTTGGCAGGGCTCACCGACATCGGCTTCGACGGCTACGCCATTGGTGGCCTGTCAGTGGGGGAGCCGAAGGAAGACATGCTCAACGTACTGAATTTCCTGCGTCCGCACATGCCGCAGGACCGGCCCCGCTATCTGATGGGGGTGGGAAAGCCGGAGGATATCGTGGAAGCCGTGCGTCGTGGCGTGGACATGTTCGACTGCGTTATGCCCACGCGCAATGCCCGTAATGGTCATCTGTTCATCAGCACCGGCGTAGTCAAAATTCGCAACGCCGCCCACAAGACCGACACCGGCCCCCTCGACCCCGAGTGCGACTGCTACACTTGCCAGCACTTTTCACGGGCCTACTTGCACCACCTGGATCGATGCAAGGAAATCCTTAGTTCCCAGCTCAATACCATCCACAATCTGCGCTACTACCAGCGCTTGATGGCTGGTTTGCGCACTGCTATTGAAACGGGTACATTTGACCGCTTTGTGACGGACTTCTACCAGAAACGGGGCGAAA
>DATLII010000462.1:0-2863 GCA_035539495.1 Dongiaceae bacterium | reverse complement strand
ACTGGTAAGAGCGGAACAGGACGTCAAATACCCGCGGCAGTCTTCAACTGTTCCGGCGCAGTCTTCTCAATATGCACCGGAACATATTTGTGGAAGGGTGTGCGTGTGAAAGGATCACAATGCGCACTTGACGTCAGGCGATTCAGTTCCGGCCCCAGCGGCTCGCTGTTTTGATAGCGCATGCCATAACCGTGGGGCAGGGTAACGACACCACGGCGTACTGAATCGTCAATCTCCACCACCACTTCGATGGCGCCGCGATCTGACGCACACAACACCCGATCACCGTCCGCCACCTGCAACTCAACGGCGTCATCCGGATGCATCCGCATGGCGCCTTCCTTATCCACTTTGCGCCAGGCCGGATTGCGGTAGATTTGATTGGCGTTATAGGCGCGCCGTTCTCCTGCCATCAAAATGAAAGGGCGCTCCTCACTCAGTGGCTCTTCCTGTGCCAGCGCCCGCAGCTCGTGCAGCATTTCAGTCACTTCCAGGTGAATGCGCCGATCCTTGTGCTTGATGAGCGACCACACCTCTTTATAGTCATGACGGCTGAACACAATACCCTGACGTTGGCTCAGAATGGCTTTGAACAATGCTGTACCCAATGTCAGCCGATTACCACGATAGCCAGCACGACGGACAGCGGTCGGATAAGCATTGGCACATTGAATCGCCAGAGGCAGCAGCAAAGCAGCGGCCGCGCCATCGGGTAATGCCTGACCTAACGTGCGATACAGAATCGAGGGCGCATAACCCACCCACTCACGATGACGTGCCAGCGTCGCAGCCAGTGCTGCCATATAGCCCAGGTGTCCACCAGCGTCGGGTTCATAGCGCGCCACGCGCTCCAACCAGGGGAAACGGGTTGGAATGGCCTCCATTTTTTCCAGCAGGCGCGAGTAGATTTCTGGTTCCGGCAGTGTTTCACCCAGTGGGGGAAACAACGGCTGGCGCAACTGGAATCCGTTAATTGGAAATTCCAGTGTAAAGCCCGTGAATTCCCATTTTTCAAATTGCGAAGCTGCCGGCAGTACATAGTGGGCCAGCCGCGCGGTTTCTGTCATGGCAACATCAACCACCACTAACAACTCGAGGGATTTAAACGCCTCTTCAAACGCAGCGGTATCCGGCCAGGTCATCAGCGGATTGGAGCTGTCTACAAACACAGCGCGAATCCGGTTTTCACCCGCATGCAGTATTTCGTCGGGCATGATATTGGGCGGATAGAAGCCTGCTACCGGAAACATATTGTGGTAAACCGTGCGTTTGAACTTGGGATTCCGTTCGTCGGTATTTCCCAGAATCGGTACCATCAGCGTGTGCAGATTGTTGCCGCCGCGAATCCCGAAATTGCCCGTGATCAGATACAACAACTTTTCTAAATACGCATTTAGCGTAGTATGCAGAGTATGTTGAGTGCCCAGATCAACGCGAATGCTGGCTGACTGGGCGTTGGCAAAACCACGGGCTACTCGTTCCACATCTGCCAGCGGCACATCGGCGCGCTCCGCATATTCGGCAACCGGAATCGACAACAACGCTTTTTCCACCGCATCGAAACCGGTGCAGTGTTGCGCAATGAACTCACGATCGTGCAAACCTTCCCGCACGATAACGGACAACATTGCACTCAACAGGAAAGCATCGGTCCCGGGTTTTACCTGCAAATGGATATCCGCCATTTTCGCCGTCTCTGTCCGACGCGGATCAATTACCACCATCGTCCGCTGCGGATCCTTTTTCAGATCACGCAACGTGTCACGGGCGTTGGGAATGCCATGAGCCTGGTAAGGATTACAGCCCATGAAAATAACGTAGTCGGAATGCTCAACATCTTCCGTGGTATGGCAGGTCTGACTTCCGAACAATCGGCCGTTCACCCAGAAGTCGCCGGTTTTCTCCTGCGCCAATGAGCTGTAGATATAACGGCTCTTCATCGCCGACAGCAACTGACTCAGATAGGCCCCACCCAAGTGATTGCCCTGACCACCACCGCCGGCAATAGCAAATGCCTTTCCACCATGACGTTCGCGAATCGCGATCAAGCGGCGGGCGATGTCGGTTAGCGCCTCATCCCAACTCACCCGGGTAAAACTACCGTCAGGCTCGCGCCGCAGCGGATGTCGCAGCCGATCATCATGATTCTGGTAATGCTCCAGACGCGCTGCTTTCTGGCAGATATAACCTTTGGAAATCGGATGATCATCGTCACCACGGATGCGGGTGAAGCGGGCGTCTTCGATCTCCACGCTCAGGCCACAATTGCGGGAACACAGAATGCAGGCGGTTTTATGCGTTGTCATGGCATCAATCCTTGAAGTAAACCATCTGACTGCTGGTGGCGAGCAGTTCACCGCCGTCACTCCACAGCTCGGCAATCTGATCGAAGTAATTACGATGAAAACGCTGGCCGCGCGCAGCAGCCAGCAACGATCGGTCGCCCTGACGCGCCAGCGTTTCAGCATCCGCATGAAAGTGAGTAGTGATCGACACTGTACCAGCGACACCTAATTTCTGCTGCCGGATAAAAGTGCGTGGAAAGAAAACGTCGCTGATCGCCATCAGTGTGAGAAAATCCAGCGGGCGGGGCGGCTCGTCGCGAACCCAGATTACGCTGGCGGAATCCTGTGCCGGCGTACCTGACAGCGTCAGCAACCCTTGCACGAAACGCAGGTCGTAACGTTTTATCCAGGCAGGGCCGGTTGTAGAAGGCCAGGGCTTCAATGTGTTTGCGGCCGGAACGTCGGGGGCACGTAGTTCTGTGGATTCCCAAGTGGCCGAGCGAGTAGCCAACACAGCGGTCGCGGTCACAGCAGTTTGCCCGCCCTGAATCAGCTCCGCAAACCAATGCTGATTGGTA
>DATLII010000461.1:0-6840 GCA_035539495.1 Dongiaceae bacterium | reverse complement strand
GGTCAGCGTGGTCGGGTCCATGGCCGCGTTCAAGTGGAAATTGAGCGGCATGCCGGTGTCGTTGCACATTTCCAGGAACGGCGTCCAATAGTCGTTGGCAAAAGACGGCACGCCGACGCGCTCTGGGGTGTCTGGCAAAACGAAACCTTTCAAGCCCATGTCGATGCAGCGACGCGCTTCCGCTTCCATTGCCTTTTTGTCCCAGATCGGCAGATGCGCCATCGTGAACAGACGCTGGCCGGATTCATTCTGACGGTCAACGGCGGCATCGTTGAACATTTTGATGATGTTGATGGCCATTTCCTTGTCAGCCAGTGTCATCAGCGCGCCGGCTTGGGTCACACCGGAGTTGTGATAACAGATCTGCGCCCACACACCCATGTCGTCCATTGCCTGCAGACGTGGCTTGATCAGGTGTCCGCCCGGGTGTGCTTCATCTAAGGTCGGGAACGCCAGGCGGCCGAGCAGCTTGTTATTGTCTTTGCGAATGACGTTGCCGCCCAAGGTGCCAAAATCGCGATCGCCCAGAAACCAACGATCCACACCGTTGACGCAGCGAACCTGCGGTACCTTGTCCTTCATCGACGCCGGTACGCGCGAGGTGAACATATCCGGCGCTTCGGTGAAATGGGTGTCGCAATCGACGATCTTGATGCCGTGCAGAGAGGGATGCAGGCCCTTGGAAGCGGAGGCGTAATCAACGGTGCGCAGCACGCCGCCCGGGGTGTAGCCCTCGGCGGACCAGTATTTGCGGGCGGAGCTGGCCATTTCTTCTGTTTGTTTTGACATGGCAAATGTCCTCTTGAGTAGCGGTGGGTCTGAGCCGGTCAGTCTATTCCGGCATTTTCATGTTGGTCAGATTACATCCAAGCCACTTGACCTGCGCGCTCTAAAAGGTCAGATTTGCCACTTTACCGGCCAAAATGAGGACGCCCTCCATGGACGCCACTTTCAGCCCCATGCGCCAGATGGGCGGCTCGATTTCCATCAAAGCGGGCACCTTTAACAGCGACGGCCTGGAAATCGAGACCCCCTGGCACTACCACGACCTGCACCAGTTGCTCTATGCCTTTGAAGATTCGGTGGAAGTTGAAGGCGAGTCGGCGCGCTACAAGGTGCCCCACCAGTTCGCCGCCTGGATTCCCGCGGGTACCCCACACCGGACCACCCACAAGCGGGTACGCTCCGGCTCCATTTTCTTTCGCCCCGACATGATCGAATGGCCGGTCCACAGCCTGCGCGTGATTCCGGTATCGACCCTGATGCGGGAAATGATCATCTACGCCATGCGCTGGCCCATCGATGGCGAGGACGATGCCCTGAGTGTCGCCTACTTCGATTGCTTCGCGCGCTTGTGCAGTGAGTGGTTAAAGCAGGAGGTGACGCTGGTGCTGCCGTCCAGCGACGATCACCGCATCAATGTCATCGCCGATTTTACGCGGGCCAATCTTTCTACGGTCACGTTGAATGACGTCTGCAAGAACGTCGGCATGTCCGAGCGTTCATTGCGACGTCACTTTCACAAGGCGATGGGAATTAGCTGGGAGGACTTTCGGCTGCGTCTGCGGATATACAAAGCGATCGACGAACTGGATACGACGAAAAAGCCGATCGGCGAGATTGCGGCGGATGTGGGCTATAGCAGCCAGACCGCATTTGCGAAGGCGTTCCGATCGATCATGGGCATGGGGCCGACGGCGTATCGGCGGGTGCGGAGTTGAGACCGTCGGGAGAATAGAGGGAGTTGGTGGAGTCGAGTGTGACGCTCACGCCGCATTCTTCCGCGCCAACTTCTTCGCATTCTTCTCCAATACCAAATACACAATCACCGCAATCGCCAGTGGCAACAGAAAATAGATCGCGCGATATCCGATCAACGCGGCCATTAGTGTGCCGTGCGAGAATTGATGTTGCAGCATGGTAATGAACACGGTTTCCAGCACGCCGAGGCCTGCGGGAATATGGCTGATGACGCCGGCAATACTGGCGATCAGCAGAATGCTTAATACCGCCGGATAAGAGGCTTTGTCCGGCAGTAGCAGAAAAATGACGCTTGCCATCAACAACCAATTCACTGCGCCTAGAACGGCTTGCAGTAGCGCGATATGCCACTCAGGCAACGTGATTTCATGGCCGCGAATGTGCCATTCCCGCTGGCTGGAAAAACGGCAGGCAAGCAGATAACAGACGCCGACGGCAATGAGCGCAAAGCCCAGCCACTGCAGGCCAGTAGCGCCGAGTTCCCAGGATGCCGGTAGACGCACCACCCGCATCGAAAACACAACGCCCGCGACCAGCACGTAGCCCAGCCAGTTGGTGATCAGGCTGAAACTCAATATCCTGGTAATCGTTGCCAAGTCCAAACCCAGCCGCGAATAAAGCCGGTAGCGTAGCGCAATGCCGCCGACCCAGGCGCTCAGATTGAGATTGAATGCATAGCAGACGAACGTTACCGGAATTATCTGGCGTGCCGGAAGATGATGGCCGGTGTAATGGCGCCCCAGCAGATCGAACCCTGTGTAAATGAAATAGCTGGTAAAGGCAGCCGCTACAGCGAGTAGCAGCGTGGTGCCGCTGAATGATCCAATGGCAGTCGTGACCTCAGCCCAGTCCAGATTTTGGATCAGCTGATACAGCAGCCAAGGAACCAGGACGAGAAAAATGCCCATCAGCAAGCGCTTGCCCCAGCGCAACCATTCCTGGTGCGTCTGATGTCTGTGCTGCCGCTGATGTGTAGCGGGGCTGGCGTCGATCGCCATCGTATCCGCCGTTTTCGCGTGCCTCATGCTGCTTCTCCTTCCCCAATGACCGGGTTTCCGGTGACTGGGCACCGTGCAGCATTTCATTGCGAATGATGTGCCAGCGGTCGATGTTACCGGCATCAAAAGAGCGGTCACGACGTACCTGTCATGACCGATTACATAACTGATTGAACGCGCTATCTTTTCCGAATTCCCAGTGAATGCTGTCAGAACCGGTCTACGTTTCCGTTTAGGGATGATCGACTCCAAATCATTCAAAGCTAAAGCGCGATACTACAAATTCAGAGCCTTTGGTCGAAACTACGGGACCTCCGCGGCCTGAGCCTGGGCCACGGCTTCCTCGTAATCCGCTTGCAACAGGAAGCCGGCGTTGAGAGCTGCATCCGCTGCCTCCGTGAATTTCGAAACGTAATCCTGATGAGTGGAATACAAGGCTTGCAGCTTGGCTTTGCTGAACGGCACGGTGTTGCCCAGAAACGGGCACGCGAATGAATTGATGAAGAAGTTGCCGCCACTGGTAATGCTGCCGTAATTGTTGAAATTGTTGGTTGCAGTTGCCGCTTCCATATGGGGCAGACGAATACCACCGACCGCATTGCCATTGGCATCCCGGACGACTTTTCCGTTCGCGTATTCAAGGCGTGGTGATTGGGCCGGTGCCTGGCCCGTCGTAATCCATTTGGCCAAACTGGATAGCGCGGAATTCACAATATAGTGTGACGGAATCTTGTTGAGCGAATTCCTGCAAACCAATTGAATGGAACCTAGCTGTGGCAAATCGCGTTGGTACTGCGGCAGCAGTTTGCTAACGCCATAATCATCGTAGTGCGATGCGCCTGCCAGCTCCCAGGTGCGCAGAAGCTCGGTATTGTCCTGCCGCGCCAGACGGTAGCGGAAGAAAAAGACATCCTGCTCGGTTTCAAGCTGCAGAATCTTGAGCGCGTTGTCTGACCGAATATAAACCTTGGATGGCGAAAGCGCGGTAATGCCATCCTTCAGCGGTGCAGCAAGCGGGAATCGCGAATAAACCAGCATCGCATCGTAAACCTGCACGGCTTGCGCCTGGAAAGCATTGATATACGTGGTGAGCCGAATAGCTGATTGTGATTCGCCGGCGCCGATCACGCCTGTTACCGGCAATCCACCTAACACAACATCCGACTGGTGGCGCACCGCCTGCGC
Source organism: Dongiaceae bacterium (assembly GCA_035539495.1). Lineage (GTDB taxonomy): Bacteria > Pseudomonadota > Gammaproteobacteria > Pseudomonadales > Ketobacteraceae > Ch67. Next base: position 2,896 of record DATLII010000461.1, on the reverse strand, counting down.
CGCTTGCGAAAAGACCTCATACGACACGCCATCGGTGGTCAAATGCAATTCATTGTAGCGTTGCCGATCCCAGGCTCGCAGTGCTCGCACACCCAGAGTTTGCGTGCTGACACCGACCCAGGCATACCCTTCCCGCATCAGCTCAAGATGCGACTGCGCCCAAATTACATCGACATCCATGATCGCGGTATTGTTGAGCCACTCAACCACCACGATACCATTGAACTTCGCCGGATCCGCCGGCCGTCTGACCAGCATGCGTGTGGCATAAGGCCGATTCGCGCGGGCCACCTTGGTATTCCATTGACCGTCGCTGGTCCAACGCCCGTCTCTGTCATACGTATTGGCCGTGCCGGACATCTGAAATTCATGCTCGACATAACCATACGGTGACAGATCCAGAATCGACGCCACGAAAGGGTGTTGCTTCGATCCCGCATTATAAGCAATGGGTTTGATAACAGGATCAGGTACAATCGTCGCAGCGAATGTGGACGACATCAGTAGAACGGTAATTAAGCTTAAAAATGGCGGAGCCAGCATGCGAATGAACGCACGCGCGGTATTGGTGGAGTTCATGTAGTCAGCCCTTTATGAGGTCCTTTCGTTTTTATTGTTTTCGCTGTTGTTTTTATCGTGATTCAAGGCGTTGAACGGCAGTGTGTTTCTCATCCCAAAAATTCAATACACCGCTATTTCGCGCCGATTATTGTTATCTCAAAATCTGGGCTGCCGCAATGAACCTGCGTGTGGGGAGTAACAGTGTTGCTGCTTCAGGCAATTAGCATTATTGACTGTAGCTGAGTGATGGATAAGGAAAAATGCAGAGCTCAAGCTGAGCGGAAAGGGCGAGCAGCAGGCGCCATTCGGATTGATGCTCCCGCTGAATTCGCTACAGTGTAGAAAGGCAGTTAATGATATTTCTCAAGCGGGACCGCAGGAAATGGACTTTAAATTGGCTTGGAGCCTGATCAAAAAAACGTTGAATGCCTGGATCGAGGATTCGGCGTCCAGCATGGGCGCTGCGTTGGCCTATTACGCGATTTTTTCGATCGCGCCGTTGCTGCTGATTGTGATCGCAGTGACCGGCTGGGTTTTTGGCGCCGACGCCGCGCGTGGTGAAATCATTTCCCAATTGCAGGGAACTCTAGGTAATGAAAGTGCGGCGGCCATAGAAGAGATGATCAAAAGCGCTAACAAACCGGGCCAAGGTATCGTGGCGACGCTGGTTGGTGTTTTCGGCTTGCTGCTGGGTGCTACCTCGATCTTCAGTCAGCTTCAGGATGCGCTGGATAAAATCTGGCGTGTACCGACAAAGAAAGAAATGGGCGGCGTTTTCAAATTAATTCGGGCCCGTCTATTGTCCTTCAGCCTGATTCTGGGAATCGCCTTCTTGCTGATGGCGTCACTGGTAATATCAGCGTTAATATCCATGCTGAAGTTGCTGTTAGGCCCGATGTTGGAAGAATGGGAAATTTATGCCCAGCTTATTAATTTCTTCGCCAGCTTTGGGCTGATCACCGTTCTCTTTGCGCTGATTTACAAAATTCTGCCGCGTTCGAAAGTCGCATGGCAGGACGTCTGGGTTGGCGCAGCCGCCACATCATTTCTATTTACCATTGGAAAACTTCTGATCGGCCTGTATATCGGCAAAAGCAGCGCAGCCTCCATTTTTGGTGCGGCGGGTTCACTGGCGGTATTGCTGATCTGGATTTACTATTCCGCACAGATTCTATTGCTCGGTGCGGAGTTCACCTGGGTGTATGCTCACGCAGTCGGCTCCAGAAAAGGCCAGCAGGAAGGCGATCCGGCTAACCCCATCACAACCTGAAATTCCCTATGGCAGCTCAACGTTCATTGAATCCGCTGTTGTGGCTGGTTGCGGTCGGCTTCTTTATGCAGACGCTCGACTCCACCATCGTCAACACAGCGCTACCGGCCATGGCGCGCAGCCTGGGTGAAAGTCCCTTGCGTATGCAGTCGGTCGTCGTGGCCTATTCCCTGACCATGGCAATGCTGATTCCCGCGACTGGATGGCTTGCAGATCGCTTCGGCACACGGCGTGTGTTCATGAGCGCCATTATCTTGTTTGTCGCCGGATCGCTCTGCTGCGCGTTTTCGCACACGCTCACCCAACTCGTCGCTGCCCGGATACTGCAAGGGCTGGGTGGCGCAATGCTGATGCCGGTAGGGCGCCTTGCTGTGTTGCGCGCATTTCCACAGGAAGAGTTTTTGCGTGCGATGAGTTTTGTGACCATGCCTGCGTTGGTGGGCCCTCTGATCGGTCCAACGCTCGGTGGCTTTCTGGTGCAAGTGGCATCATGGCCGTGGATATTTCTGATCAACGTGCCGGTTGGCATCGTCGGCCTGATCGCCACCTATATTTTCATGTCCGACAGTCGCGACAGCAGTGTGTCCCGCTTTGACGGTTCAGGTTATGCGATGCTGGCATTCGGTATGGTTGCGGTCTCGCTTGCTCTGGATGGTCTGGCCGGGCTCGGCATACAAACCGCTACTGTGCGGGTGTTGCTCGTGTTTGGTCTTGCCAGTATTGCCGCTTATTGTTTGCATGCTGTTCGTAATCCGCAACCCTTGTTTCCCCTTGCCCTGTTTCACATCCCGTCATTCCGCGTTGGATTATTCGGCAATCTGTTCGCGCGCATTGGGTGCGGCAGTATGCCGTTTTTGATTCCACTGCTGTTTCAAGTCTGCCTGGGCTACAGCCCGTTTCATGCTGGGCTTATGATATTACCGATCGCGATAGCGGGACTCTGCGCCAAGCCACTGGCAACGCGGTTGATCCAGCGCTTTGGCTACCGCTACATGCTGATCACCAACACATTGCTACTGGGCGTAATCATCGCCAGCTTCGCGCTGATCTCACCCGAGCAATCTT
>DATLII010000460.1:0-8677 GCA_035539495.1 Dongiaceae bacterium | reverse complement strand
CACGGCGGTTACGCCAAGACCCAGCAGGTCAACACCTATCAGGCTCAGCGTCGCGGTGGCAAAGGCAAAGCGGCAGCGGCCATCAAGGACGAGGACTACATCGAGCATCTGTTGGTAGCCAGCACCCACGACACCATCCTCTGCTTCACCAACCAGGGCAAGGTGTACTGGCTGAAGGTTTATCAAATCCCGATTGCCAGCCGCACAGCCCGTGGTCGTCCGATCGTCAACCTGCTGCCGTTGTCGCCGGAAGAGAAAATCACCGCGATTCTGCCGCTGCGGGAATACGAGTCCGGCAAGTTCGTGTTCATGGCCACCAGCAACGGCACCGTGAAAAAAGTCGAACTGGAAGCCTTCTCGCGTCCGCGCACCAGTGGTTTGATCGCGATCGAGCTGGACGAAAACAACCGTCTGGTCGGTGTCGCCATCACCGACGGCAAACAGGACATCATGCTGTTCACCTCGGAAGGCAAAGCCATCCGCTTCCAGGAAGAGGAAGTGCGCGGCATGGGCCGTACCGCCCGTGGCGTGCGTGGTGTGAACCTGCCGGAGGGTGTGAATCTGGTGTCGCTGATCGTGCCGCAGGAAGGCCATCAGGTGCTGACTGCCAGCGAGAACGGCTATGGCAAGCGTACCGCAGTGGAAGAGTTCCCCACCAAAGGCCGCGCTGGCAAGGGCATGATTGCCATGGCCTGCAGCGAGCGCAACGGCGCCATGGTGGGCGCGGTGCAGGTGAAGGACGGCGAGGAAATCATGTTGATTTCCGACCAGGGCACCCTGGTGCGTACCCGCGTGGATGAAGTATCGGTGCAAGGTCGCAACACCCAGGGCGTCACATTGATTCGTCTTTCTGCCGACGAAAAACTGGTGGGCCTGGAGCGGATCGCCGAACTTGAAGGCGTTGCAGAAGCGGATGAAGATTTTGAGGGTGACAGTGAAGCCGGCAACACTACACTGGATGCCGACGCTGCCCCAAGCGGTCTTACAGGCGGCGACGATCCCTCCATTGACGACGACTCTCAAGAAGAGCAGGAAAGCTGAACACCATGACACGTGCCTATAACTTCTGTGCGGGCCCGGCTGCATTGCCGGAAGCGGTGCTGAAAAAGGCTCAGGCCGATCTGCTGGATTACCAGGGGCGCGGCCTGTCCGTAATGGAGATGAGCCACCGCTCCGACGATTACGTGGCTATTGCCCAGAAGGCCGAGCGCGATCTGCGTGACCTGATGGGCATTCCCGACCACTACAAAGTGCTGTTCCTGCAAGGCGGCGCCAGCCTGCAGTTTGCTCAGGTGCCGCTCAATCTTCTGGGTGACAAAAACACTGCGGATTACATCAACACCGGCGAATGGTCGAAGAAAGCGATCAAAGAAGCGAAGCGCTACTGCCATGTGAATCTGGTGGCCAGCGATGAAGCCAACAACTTCACGCGCGTGCCGGATGTCGGTAGCTGGAAGCTGGACCCGAATGCGGCCTACCTGCATTACGTAGCCAACGAAACCATTCATGGCGTGGAATTCGATTTCATTCCCGATGTGAAAGTGCCGTTGGTGGCGGATTACTCCTCCAGCATTTTGTCGCAGCCGTTGGATGTGAGCCGATACGGCCTGATCTATGCCGGTGCGCAGAAAAATATCGGACCTGCCGGTATTACGGTGGTAATCGTGCGCGAGGATCTGCTGGGCAAGGCATTGCCCATCACGCCCACCATGCTGGATTACAAGACTCACGCCGACACCGATTCCATGTACAACACGCCGCCCACCTATGCCTGGTATCTGGCAGGGCTGGTGTTCGAGTGGATCAAAGAACAGGGCGGCGTCGATGCCATGGCCAAGCTGAGCCAGGCCAAGTCTGACAAGCTGTACGGCTATATCGACAACAGCGGCTTTTATAAGAACCCGGTGCAGATCGGCAGTCGTTCGCGCATGAATGTGCCGTTCACGCTGGCGGACGCGGCGCTGGACAAACCGTTCCTGAAAGAGGCCGAAGAGCGTCGTTTGCTGAACCTGAAGGGGCATCGCTCCGTCGGTGGTATGCGCGCCAGTATATACAACCCGGTGCCGATGGAAGCCGTCGATGCACTGATCGATTTCATGCAGGATTTCGCCAAACGGCGGGGATGACAGGGGCACATGTCGGAACAGAAACCCACACTGGACTCATTGCGCGGGCAGATTGACCAGGTTGACCAGCAGATCCAACAGCTGATCAATCAGCGTGCCCGTTTTGCGCAGCAGGTGGCGGAAGTCAAACGGGAAGAAAAACCGGGCGAAAAAGTGCAGTTCTATCGTCCCGAGCGCGAGGCCCAGGTGCTGCGCCGAGTGATGGATCGCAATGAAGGCCCGCTGCACGATGAGTCCATGGCCCGTCTGTTCCGCGAGATCATGTCCGCCTGTCTGGCCCTGGAAGAGCCGATGCAGATCGCCTATCTAGGGCCGGAAGGCACGTTCACCCAGTCAGCGGCGCTGAAGCATTTCGGTCACGCAGTACTGGCGCGGCCCATGGCCACCATCGACGAAGTATTCCGCGAAGTGGAATCCGGCAACGCCCATTACGGCGTGGTGCCGGTAGAAAATTCCACCGAGGGCATGGTGAACACCACCCTGGATTCTTTTGTGCATTCGCGCCTGACCATCAGTGGTGAAGTGGAGCTGCGTATTCATCACCATTTGCTGGTGGGCAAAGCTACCAAGCCGGAAGCCATCACCCGTATTTATTCGCATCAGCAGTCGCTGGCGCAGTGCCGGCAGTGGTTGGATGCGCATTATCCGAAGGCTGAACGTGTAGCCGTTCCCAGCAATGCCGAGGCGGCCCGTCGTCTGCAGCACGAGTGGCACGCCGCTGCGATCGCCGGTGAAACGGCGGCGGATATTTACGGGCTGGAAAAACTGGCGGCCAATATCGAAGATAACCCGCACAACACCACTCGCTTCCTGATCGTGGGCAACAATCAAGTGCCCGCATCCGGTGAAGACAAGACTTCGATCATCGTCTCCATGCGCAATAAGCCGGGCGCGCTGTATGAATTGCTGGAGCCTTTCTATAAGGCCGGCATCAGTCTTACCCGTATCGAAACCCGTCCGGCCCGCGAAGGCACTTGGGCCTACATGTTCTTCATCGATTTCGAAGGCCATGAAAACGACGCGGCGATAACAGCGGTGATGCGGCAGGTGGAAGACAAGGCCGTTTACGTGAAGCGGCTCGGTTCCTATCCCAAGGCGGTACTCTGACATGACCTGTGATTACATCGCATTGGCGGCCCCCGGCGTGCAGGGCCTGACCCCGTACGTCCCCGGTAAACCCGTGGAGGAACTGGAGAGGGAGCTGGGCATCCGCAATATCGTGAAGCTGGCGTCCAACGAAAATCCTTTGGGACCCAGCCCGAAAGTGCTGGCAGCGTTGGAGCAGGTTAAAGCGGAACTGACCCGCTATCCCGATGGCAACGGTTTCAAACTGAAGCAAGCGTTGGCTGCCAAGTTCGCGCTGGCAATGGACAGCCTGACGTTGGGCAACGGTTCCAACGATGTGCTGGAAATCATCGCTCGCGCGTATTTATCGCCGGGTGATGAAGCCATTTATTCCCAGTACGCATTTGCGGTGTATCCGATTTCCGTACAGGCGGTGAACGCTACCGCAGTGGTTACGCCCGCGCTGAACTATGGCCACGATCTGAATGCGATGGCTGCGGCAGTGACCGCCAAAACCAAACTGATTTTCATCGCCAATCCCAACAATCCCACTGGCACCTGGTTCAGCAAGTCTGAATGGGAAGCCTTCATGGCGAAGGTGCCTGAGCGCGTGCTGGTGGTGCTGGACGAAGCCTATATCGAATACGTCGACAGCAGCGATGCGCTGGATGGTCTGCAATACGTTAATCGCTATCCGAACCTGATTGTCAGTCGTACGTTCTCGAAGGCCTACGGCTTGGCGGGATTGCGGGTCGGTTACTGTATTTCCCATCCCCAGGTGGCCAACGTGCTGAACCGGGTGCGTCAGCCATTTAACGTGGATTCCTTTGCTCTGGCCGCTGCCACTGCGGTGCTGGATGATGCCGATTATCTGCAACGCAGTCGCCAGGTGAATCGCGACGGCATGCGTCTGTTGATCAACGGTTTCAAAAAGCTGGGCCTCGAATACATTCCGTCCGCCGGCAATTTCATCACTGTGCACCTGAATCGCGATGCCGGGCCGGTGTATCAAGCGCTGTTGCACGAAGGTGTGATCGTACGGCCTGTTGCCAATTACGGCCTGCCGCAAGCGCTGCGCATCAGCATTGGTCTGCCCCAGGAAAATCAGCGCTTCCTTGATGCGCTGGAGTGGGTTCTCAAGTGACTGCCTCGTCGCTGGGCTCGCCACTGGGTACCGTCGTCGTTGTCGGCCTGGGGCTGATCGGCGGCTCCTTCGCGTTGGGACTGAAAGCCAACCGCCTCTGCCGCGAAGTGGTGGGCGTCAGCCGTAGTGCCGCAACCCTCGCGCGTGGTTTGGAGTTGGGTGTCATCGACCGCGCTGAACCCGACGTGGAAATAGCCGTGCGCGGCGCCGATCTGGTGATGCTGGCGGCTCCCATTGGGTCAACAGAAGCGCTGCTGCGGAAAATGGCGCCCGGCCTCGACGGCAACACCATCGTCACTGACGCCGGCAGTGTGAAAGGCAATGTAGCCGCCGCTGCAAAATCGGTATTCGGTAGCCTGCCATCCTGGTTCGTCCCCGGTCACCCCATCGCCGGCTCGGAGCGTAGCGGGGTGGACGCCGCCAAAGTCGATCTGTACCGCCATCACAAAGTCATCCTCACCCCCGACAATGGCACCGACCCACCGGCCCTGCGTCTGGTCCAGCATCTATGGCAAGCCATGGGTGCCGAAGTATTGCTCATGGATGTGGAGCAGCACGATGCAGTTCTGGCCCGCACCAGCCATCTGCCCCACCTGCTGGCGTTTTCTCTGGTGGATACGCTGGCGAAAGACAATGAAAGGCAGGACATCTTCCGCTATGCTGCCGGCGGTTTTCGGGACTTCACCCGTATTGCCTCCAGCGATCCCACCATGTGGCATGACATTTTCATTGCCAACCGGGACTCCATGTTGGCGGTGATCGACCAATTCAGTGCCGGCCTGCAGAATTTCCGTCAGGCCGTGCAGCAGCAGGACTCCCAGGCCCTGCTGGGCATCATGACCCGGGCCAAGGCCGCCCGGGACCATTTCACCCAAATGTTGGCCAAACGTGCGTATACCAAGACTATGACCGAGAAGAACATCGTGTTCACCGCCCATGCCGGCGGTGAAGTGAAGGGCAGCATCCGCGTCCCCGGAGACAAGTCCATTTCCCACCGCTCCATCATGCTGGGCTCTCTGGCCGAAGGAGTCACCGAAGTCACCGGTTTCCTGGAAGGCGAAGACAGCCTGGCCACCCTGCAGACGTTCCGCGACCTGGGTGTCACTATCGAAGGCCCCAATCATGGCCATGTGAAAATCTATGGCGTCGGCATGCACGGCTTGTTGCCGCCTCACGGAACGCTCTATTTGGGTAACAGCGGCACCTCCATGCGTCTGTTGTCCGGCCTGCTGTCAGCGCAAGCGTTCGATTGCGTGCTGACGGGGGACGAGTCTCTGTCCAAACGCCCTATGGGGCGTGTCTCCAAGCCGCTGCGGGAAATGGGCGCTGTGGTGGAGACGGAAGAAAAGGGCACGCCGCCGGTACGAATCAAGGGTCGCCAGCAACTGAAAGGCATTCATTACGACATGCCCATGGCCAGCGCCCAGGTGAAATCCTGCGTTCTGCTGGCGGGTTTGTACGCCCAGGGTGAAACCAGCGTTACCGAGCCGGCCCCCACCCGCGACCATACCGAGCGCATGTTGCGTGGGTTCGGCTATCCGGTCACGGTCGTCGGCAATAAAATTACGCTCAAAGGTGGTGGCAAGCTCACCGCCACCAAGATCGACGTCCCGGCGGATATTTCCTCTGCTGCCTTCTTTATGGTGGCCGCCAGCATCGTGCCCGGCGCCGATCTCACCCTGGAACACGTGGGCATCAACCCCACCCGAATTGGTGTGATCAATATCCTGCGCGCAATGGGCGGTCAGTTGGATGTGCTCAACGAGCGCGAAGTGGGTGGCGAACCCGTCGCTGATATCCGCATCCGTTACGCACCATTGAAGGGCATCGATATTCCGGAAGACCAGGTTCCCCTGGCTATCGACGAATTCCCGGCGTTGTTCGTTGCCGCCGCCTGCGCAGAAGGAACCACTGTGCTGCGTGGCGCGGAAGAGCTGCGGGTGAAGGAGAGCGACCGTATCCAGGTGATGGCCGACGGCCTCAGAATCCTGGGTGTGAAAGCCGACCCCACGCCGGATGGCATCATTATTGAAGGTGGAAAATTGGGCAGTGGCGCTATTGAAAGCCACGGCGATCATCGCATCGCCATGTCGTTTGCAGTGGCGGCATTACGCGCCCAAGGTGACATTGTGATTGGAAATTGTGCCAATGTGGCGACATCCTTCCCCAACTTCGTTGAACTGGCGCGTAAGGTGGGCATGAAGCTGGATGTGGCCGAGGCAGGAGAACAACATGGCTAAAGGCCCATTCAAGGTCCCCGTCATTACCATCGACGGTCCCGGCGGCTCCGGCAAGGGCACTATCGCCCAGCGGGTGGCCCAGTCTCTAAAGTGGCATTTACTGGATAGCGGCGCTCTTTACCGTTTGGTGGGCTTAGCCGCATCGCACCACGGTGTGCCGCTCGATAACGAAGCCAGCCTGAAAATTCTGGCGGAAAACATGGATGTACAGTTCGTGGTGGATGCCTCGGACCAGCCGATCCGCATCGTGCTGGAAGGGGAAAACGTCACCCGCGAGATCCGCTCCGAGGAAGTAGGGCGGATGGCCTCCAAGGTTGCAGCCCTGCCTAGCGTGCGCGAGGGTTTGCTGCAGCGCCAGCACGACTTCCGTGAGTCCCCCGGCCTGGTGGCGGACGGCCGTGACATGGGCACGGTGGTATTTCCCGATGCCGATCTGAAAATCTACCTCACTGCCAGCGTGGATGAGCGCGCCAGCCGCCGTTTCAAGCAGTTGCACGAGAAGGGCATGAGTGCTAACTTAGCCGACCTTCAGACGGCGATTCAGTCCCGTGACGAACAGGACATGAACCGAGCTGTGGCACCTCTGGTGCCTGCCGACGACGCCGTGATCATCGATAGTACTGACATGACGATAGAAGAGGTTTTCACCGAACTGATGCATCATGCCAGACAAAAGGGCCTGATCCACTGATCGCCCTGCAGCCTTCGGGCTGCATTTAATGAGGTAGGGCATAGACCCTCCCACTGAATAAATGGCAAATGGGGACCACCTCAGGGCGGTTTTCATTTGCTTTTTGGCGTTTTCCACCTGCGTATTTGCCAGCTGCGGGCGGAAAACTGAAAAAAATAACCCGCGCGGTGCTGGTAGCGTGCGGAGTGAATGTCGGCCACGGTCGACTCAAACAACAGGTCGAAAACATGAGCGAAAGTTTTGCCCAACTTTTTGAAGAAAGTCTGAAAGAACTGGACATGACCCCCGGTTCCATCGTCAAAGGCACCATCATTTCCATCGACGATGACTGGGTTACTGTGTACGCGGGTCTGAAATCCGAAGGCGTGATTGCCCGTGAACAGTTCTTGTCCGAGCGCGGTGTGTTGGAAATTCAGGTTGGCGACGAAGTTGACGTTGCCCTGGAATCTCTCGAAGACGGTTTCGGCGAAACCCGTCTGTCCCGCGAAAAAGCCAAGCGCGCCGAATCCTGGAAGCGCCTGGAGAAGGCTTTCGAAGCGTCTGAAGTTGTTAAAGGCATCATCAACGGTAAAGTCAAAGGTGGCTTCACTGTTGATATCGAATCCGTCCGCGCGTTCCTGCCGGGTTCCCTGGTAGACGTCCGTCCTGTGCGTGATACCGGTCACCTGGAAGGCAAGGAACTGGAATTCAAGGTTATCAAGCTGGACGCCAAGCGTAACAACGTCGTGGTTTCCCGTCGTGCCGTTCTGGAAGCAGAAAACAGCGCCGAGCGCGAAGCTCTGCTGGAAAAACTGCAAGAGGGAATGGAAGTCAAAGGTATCGTCAAAAACCTCACCGACTACGGCGCGTTCGTGGATCTGGGTGGTATCGACGGTCTGCTGCACATCACCGACATGGCTTGGAAGCGTATCAAGCACCCAAGCGAAATCGTGGACGTCGGCGACGAGATCAACGTGAAAGTGTTGAAATTCGATCGCGAGCGCAACCGCGTTTCCCTGGGCCTGAAACAACTGGGCTCCGATCCTTGGGTTGAAATCACCAACCGTTATCCCGAAGGCAGCCGCGTGAAAGCGCGCGTGACCAACCTGACTGACTACGGCTGCTTCGCCGAACTGCAGGAAGGCGTGGAAGGTCTGGTACACGTTTCCGAAATGGATTGGACCAACAAGAACGTGCATCCGTCCAAAGTCGTCTCCATCGGTGACGAAGTGGATGTGATCGTTCTGGACATCGACGAAGAGCGTCGTCGTATCTCCCTGGGTATCAAGCAGTGCAAACCCAACCCGTGGGAAGAGTTCGCCACCAAGTTCAACAAGAACGACAAGATCGCCGGCAAAATCAAGTCCATCACTGATTTCGGTATCTTCATCGGTCTGGATGGCGGCATCGACGGTCTGGTTCACCCTGTCTC
>DATLII010000459.1:0-2551 GCA_035539495.1 Dongiaceae bacterium | reverse complement strand
AAATACGGCAACCAGCACCGTGGTGATGCCGACGATCGCGCCGGTGATCTGGCCCATGGCTTTTCGCGTCGCTTGCAACGGCGGCAGACCTTCCTCGGTCATGATGCGATCCACGTTTTCCACCACCACGATGGCGTCGTCTACCAGAATGCCGATGGCCAGCACCATGCCGAACAAGGTCAGCGTGTTGATGGAGAAGCCGAATGCGTTCATGCCGATGAACGTACCCATTAACGCTACCGGCACCACCAGGGTGGGAATCAAAGTGGCGCGCCAGTTCTGCAGGAATACCAGCATCACCAGAAACACCAGCGCGATGGCTTCCAGCAGCGTCTTCTCCACTTCCTTGATCGAAATGCTGATAAAGGCGGTGGTGTCATAGGGGATGTCCCAAGTCATGCCCTTGGGAAAAAATTGCGACAGTTCCGCCATGCGTTGGCGTATCAGCGCGGCGGTTTCCACTGCGTTGCCAGATGGCGACAGCTTGAGTGCCAGCGGCGCGGACGGCTGACCGTTCATGAACGCGGTACGCAAATAAGTCGAGCCACCCAGTTCCACCCGTGCCACGTCTTTCACGCGCACGGCAGATCCATCGGGATTGGCTTTCAGCAGAATCTCGCCAAACTGTTCCGGACTAGATAAGCGGCTTTCGGTGATCACGGTGGCGTTCAGCATCAGGCCCAGGGACGTGGGCAAGCCGCCCACTTCGCCGGCAGACACCTGCACGTTCTGCGCCTGGATCGCTTTCACCACATCGCTGGGCAGCAGTGAAAACGCGGTGAGTTTCACCGGGTCCAGCCACACCCGCATGGCGTATTCAGGGCCGAACACTTGCGCCTCACCCACACCCTTCACGCGGCGCAACTGATCCAGCAGGCGGGTGTTGGCGTAATCGCCCAACGCAGTGGCATCCATGCTGCCATCGCTGGAGCTGATGGTGATGATCAGCAGAAAGTTGCGCGTGGCTTTTTCCACACGCACGCCCTGGCGTCGCACTTCTTCCGGCAGACGGGCTTCCACCCGTTTCACCCGGTTGGCCACTTCCACCTGGGCCAGGTCAATGTTGGTGCCGGTCTTGAAGAAAACCGTGACGATGGAGGTGCCGTCGCCGCTGCTGACGGACGTCATGTATTGCATGCCTTCCACCCCGTTCATCTCTTGCTCGATCGGGGCGGTGACGGTTTCCTCCTGCGTTTTTGCCGATGCACCGGGATAGGTGGAGGTGACGGCAATGGAGGGCGGAGCGATGCTGGGATACTGCGATATCGGTAACTGGCGGACTGACAGAATGCCGCCCAGCAGGATCAGCAGTGCTATTACCCAGGCGAAAATTGGACGGTTGATAAAGAACTGCGCCATGGCCCGGGCCTCACTTCACTGCAGCAGCGGGGCTGGCGGCCGCTGGTTCCAATGGTGCTGCCAGCGGCGTGGCCACGGCGGAGTCGCCCGATTTCACTTTTTGCAGACCTTCCACAATCACCTGCTCGCCGCCGGACAAACCGCTGCGAATGATCCAGCGGTCACCCTGGGCGCGGTCGGTTTTCACGGGCAGGGGCACTACTTTGCCGTCGGGCAGCACCGTCATCACCTGTTCGCCTTGGGCGGTGCGAATCAGGGCACGCTGTGACACCGTGAATGCCTGCTCGTATACCGCCTGCTCCACTTCACCGCGCACGAACATGCCCGGCAACAACAGGCGTTCGGGGTTGGGCACCTCGGCCCGCAACAACACCTCGCCGGTGCCCGGGTCGACGGTCATTTCCGAAAACAGCAGTTTGCCGTCCGCGTCGTAGCGGGAACCGTCTTCCAGCAGCACGCGTACCTTGTCGCTGATGGCCGACCCGGCCTCGCGCTGCTGACGGAAGCGCAGCATCTCGCTGCTGGATTGGGTGAAGTTCACAAAGATGGGGTCCAGTTGCTCGATGGTGGCCAAATGCGTGGCCTCGTTTTTACCGACCAGGGCGCCCTCGGTCACCAGCGCGCGCCCGATGCGACCCGTGATGGGTGCGCGCACGGCGGCGTATTCCAGATCGATGCTGGAACGGGCGAGTGTGGCTTTGGCGGCGGCGACGTCAGCTTCGGCCTGCAAGGCGCGGGCGAAAGCTTCATCGTATTCCTGTGGACTGACCGCGTTGCGCGCCAGCAGATTTTGCAGTCGTTTCTGTTTCAATCGGGCCTGCGCCAGATCGGCTTCCGCGCGCGCCTGATTCGCCTTGGCGGCATCCAGCGCTGCCCGCAGGGTGGCGGGGTCGATCTGGAACAGCAGGTCGCCCGCCTTCACTTCACTGCCTTCGGTGAACAGCCTTTCCTGTATGATGCCCTCCACCCGAGCCCGTACTTCCGCCGTGCGACGGGCCTGCACCCGTCCCGGCAATTCCGTTTTCACCACCACGCGCTCGGGCCGCACGATTTCCACTTTCACTTCTACTGGCTGGGCAGAGGCATCTTCATGATCTTCGTCGGGTTTGTCGCATGCCGTCAGCAACAGGCTGGCCAGCAGAACTGTCAGCAGAGAAGGCCGGACGAAAGGCGATGGCAACAGGCGGGAGGG
>DATLII010000458.1:0-9540 GCA_035539495.1 Dongiaceae bacterium | reverse complement strand
CTTCCGCCGCCGGCAAAGCTTCTTCCGGTAACAAACCCTGGGATTTAAAACGTTCCGGCAAATGGGCGTAGTTAAACAACGAGATACGATCTGGCGCCAATTCAATCACCTGATCCAGCGTTGCCTGTACCGAGGTCACACTCTGATAGGGCAAGCCGTAAATAAGATCGAAATTCACCGAGCGAAACTGATAACTGCGGGCCGCTTCCATCAACTCTGCTACTTGCGCGGTGGATTGCACGCGATTGATTGCCTGCTGCACCCGCGGATCAAAATCCTGAATACCCAGGCTGATACGGTTAAAACCCAACCCTTTCAACAAGCCCAGCTTGTCGCCGTCGATCGTCCGCGGATCGATTTCGATGGAATAATCACCACGTTCTGATTCCACCAGATGGAAATGACGGCCGATCTGATACCACAATTCGGTCAGTTCCGCCGCACCGTAATAGGTGGGCGTGCCACCGCCCCAATGCATCTGATATACCGGGCGATCGGTGCCGAAATCAGCCGCTTTCTGTTTGATTTCATCGATCAGATGATCCAGGTACTGGCGTTTGCGGTCTTCGTTCTGCGTAATCACCTTGTTGCAGGCGCAGTAGTAACAAAGCGACTGGCAGAACGGCAGATGCACATAAATTGACAGGGGTTTGCGACTGGCGTTGCTGCGGGCGACGGCAGCACGGTAATCCTGTTGCGTGAACTCTTCGTGAAATTGCAAAGCGGTGGGATAGGACGTATAGCGCGGACCCGGCACATCATGCTGCCGGATGAATTCGCTGTCCCACTGAAATGAGCGCGTTGCCCCACCTTTCACCAGATACATGGCTGCTTCCCAACCTCGCTGGACTGACGTCACTACTGTTGGGGATTATCCATTAAGCCAGCCGGGCCAAGTTGACGTACGTCAACCCGCCCGCGAAGAGGGTCACATCATCCGATTGGCTGCCGGTGGTTCCGCCATTCCTGCCAGCAGACGATCCAACTCGACAATGGCGACGCTGTAGTCAAAGTTTTCAACACCGTGGCACAACTCCTCTAGCTGGGCGGGCGTCAGTTGATCACTCAGGCATTGGCGCAATTGACGGATCTGCACATCATCCAGCACATCGTTACCTGCCAACTTTTCCCGCATCGCCAGCAGCCAGGATTGCAACTGCTCCTGCGGCAGGGGCGCGATTTCCGGCAATGGCTCGCGGCCAGCACGGGCCAGTTGAATCAGCTGTTCCGCACTGGCGACCACCTCACGAGTAGCCTCTGCCAAGGCAGTAATCAACGTACCCAGTGCGACAGCATTGATCTCCACCGACTCATCTTCGTCACCACAACCGTTTTCAATGCGAGCCGCCAGTTCGTACACACGGGTGAAACCCAGATTACCGGCTACACCTTTCAGTCGATGCGACAGCGCGCGGCACTGCGCCCATTGCTGCTGGTCCGCCAGAATCACAAGCCCTTCCGCGGTCTGGCCGAACTGATCGATGAAATCTTCCACCAAACCGGCATAAGCTGGCAGATTGCCATGAATCCGCTGCAGGGCCGGCGCCAACTCAATGCCTGGCAGATTGCGCAGACTGCTGGTGCCAGATGGCCCTGCAGTCTGTAATCGACGTTTCCAGCCAGCAAATGCCGGTCCCAGGTTGTCCGCAATTGCCTGATACAGATCCGAAGTCTCAAAGGGTTTAGTAACGAATCCATTCATGCCTGCATCGGCGCAGCGCTGCCGTTCACGGGCAAACGCATTGGCCGTCATCGCGATCACGGGCAATTGCTGCGCGGTATGACTGACGCGAATCAAGCGGCAACATTCCAAGCCGTCCATCACTGGCATCTGCAAATCCATCAGCACCAAATCATAGTGGTACTGCTCCAGACGACGCAGTGCTTCCAAACCATTTTCAACCCAATCCACCGTCAATCCCACCGCGTGCAAATTCTCCACGGCCAAGAAGCGGTTGATCTCGTTGTCTTCCACCAACAGAATGCGCGGCCCTCGCGCCTCCACCGGCACAACAGCACTGGCTGCCAACACAGGCCGCCCCATGCTGCCGTGTCGGGCACGTTTCAACAGATTGTCCACGGTGTCGATCAAACTGCCCGAGTTGATGGGTTTGGACAAAAAACCTGCCGGCTTGAAGTCTGTTTCCTTCAGCACATCATCCTGGCCATACGCTGTCACCAGCAACACTGGCGGCGCATTGTCGCCGCGCCATTCCGAAATACGGCGGCTGGCCTCGATGCCATTCATATCCGGCAATTCCCAATCCATCAGCACCAGATCCACCGGATGGCCTTCACGGATTCGCTCCAGCGCCTGTTCGCCTGACTCCGCCACTAGCACTCGATAGCCGCCGCTGTGCAGAATTTTCTCGGCGATTTTCCAGCAGACCGGATTGTCATCCACCACCAGAATTTGCTCACCGCCGCCGCGCACCCGACGATCACGCACGTTCTGTGACGTGCGGCTCGCCAATGTCTGGAATGGCAATTCAAAGGTAAATTCGCTGCCTTCACCCAGTTGGCTCTGCACGGTGATTTCGCCGCCCATCGCATTCACCAGCTGGCGGCAAATGGTAAGGCCCAGACCGGTACCGCCATATTTGCGACTGATGGACGCATCCACCTGTGTGAAGGACTCAAACAGGCGTGCCTGCTGACTGTCACTCAAACCAATTCCCGTATCCAGCACCTGAAACCGCAGCCGCACCTGCCGCGTCGACACCGCTACCGGCGTGACTTCCAAACTGACATGCCCCGCTTCGGTAAATTTAACGCCATTGGCACACAGGTTCAGCAGTACCTGCTGCAAGCGCATGGGATCGCCCATCAATTGTTGCGGTACATCAATATCGCTGATGACAAACTCCAGCCCTTTCTCCTGCGCCTTGATACCGATGACGGCGCCAACGGTGGCAAAAATATCGCGCAGGCTGAATGGAATCAGCTCCAATTCCAGCTTGCCCGCTTCGATTTTTGAGAAATCCAGAATGTCGTTGATGATGCTCATCAGGGAATTGGAAGCGCTGTCCACCGAATCCAGATACTGACGCTGACGTTCGGTCAGACTGGTGTTCAGACACAACCGCGTCATGCCAATGATGGCGTTCATTGGCGTGCGAATTTCGTGGCTCATGCGAGCCAGGAACTCGCTCTTCGCCCGGTTGGCGGACTCCGCCTCTTCCCGCGCCTGCCGCTCCGCCTCCCGCGCTTCCAGAATGCCGGTGACATCGTGGCCTTCCACCACGATCAACTCTACATCCTCATTCGCCATGATGGGGGTCATGGAAAAATCCAGCTGCAGCGTACGACCATCCGGCGTGCGTTGTTGGGCATCGAAACGTTCAGTGCAACCATCGCGCACATTCAGCACCCGATCCCGCATTTGCGTCTGCAACGAACGGGAATGATTCCACCAGGGCGTATCCCAAAACTTGCGCCCGAGCACATCCTCCGGACTCACACCAATCAGATTGAACGCGGCTTGGTTGCCTTCCAGCAACGTGCCATCCGGCGCCAGCAACAACATCAACTGGATGCTACTGTCGATAATGTCACGAATACGCTGCTCGCTACGTTTGATGCTGTTCTGCGCAGCGATGCGCTCACTGATGTCGTGCCACACCGCCAATTTGCATTTCTTCTCGCCCACCACCACGGGTGTCAGGCTCACTTCCACCATCAGGTTGTTACCATTGCTCTGCTGCAACAACCAGTCGAAACGCTCCCCACCCTTGCTCTTGGCATACTGCGACAGCGCCTGGTATTTTTCATGGGACACACTGCCGTCCGGCTGCCGGTAAGGAGAAAACTCGGCCATACCGAAGCCGATCACTTCCGCCTTGGATTTCACGCCCAGCATTTTCAACGTAGCAAAATTACAGCTCAGCACCTTGCCGTCAACCAACAGCAAATGTGCATCGGAGGAATGTTCGAACAGCACTTGCAGAATTTCATCCTGCTCACGCCGCTGGGCGAGATTGCGAATCACGCCAATAAATCGCAGATGCGCGCCGCTGCCCACCCGCGCCACCGAGATCTCGATCGGGAATAATCGCTTGTCGCGGGAACGCGCCAAAATTTGCCGGCCTTGCCCCACCACGACTGACGGTCGCGCCTGTTCCTCTTCACTGTATTTGCGCAGGAAACTGTCGTGCTGGGTTGCAAGCGCATCTTCCATCAGTAAGGTTATATTCTGACCCACCGCTTCGTCGCGGCTGTAGCCAAACATGCGTTCCGCCGCCGGATTGAATGCCTCGATGACGCCGCCCGCATTGATGGTGATAATGGCATCCAGCGCATGGGTTACGATCTCATCCAACTGACGCCGTTCCTGCTCCACGGCCTGGGTGCGCTGCAGCAGAATCGAATCCAGATTCTGCTTGTAATGTTCCAGCGCATCTTCTGTTTTGCGGTGCTCGGTGATATCGACCCCCACAACACCTACGCCCACCACTTTCTGGCGGAAATTACGCAGGGGAAAACGCGACAGCTGCAACCAACGCCGATTTCCTTCCAGATTGATCGCTTCAGTGAACTCTTTTGCATGCTGCAATTGCAGTACTTCGGAATCGTGCGTCTGCCATTGCACCGCGGTGTCGATCGGCATCAGATCGGAATAGGTTTTTCCAGCCAGATCATCGCGCCGAAATAACACCGCGGCCGCCCGGTTCGCTCGCAATATGCGGCCATCGAGCCCCATCATCAACACCGGCGACGATGTACCTTCGGTCAGCGATTCCATCAAGCGCATCTCATCGTTCAACATGCTGCCGCGGCGGTAGTACAGCCAACCCAGCAACACCACCAGCGCTCCCGCCAGCAAGGTCACCAACAGCGCGAACAATTCAAAAATAGTCAGGAAGCGGAACGCATCGGCCCGATCCACCTCAACCGCGATGCCCAGGTGCATCCGGTTGTACCAGGCCCAGGCACCGGCCACGTCAGCGCCCGTTATACCCTGATACCCTGAAAGATTGATTTTGCCGCCGACATCCGCTGACTCGCCCCGCAGCAACGCCAGATAAGTCAGCACCGGCTCGGCCGCGCGGGTATCCGGCACGGTATTGCGAGGACGAGGATGCTGCGCAATCAGATTGCCTCGCTCATCAAACGCATAGGCGATACTGTTTTCCCACAGATTATCCAGCCGGAACATGCGCTGCAGCTCCGGCTCCAGATTGATCGTAAGCTTGAGTGCGGCAATCACTTCATTGCCATGAACAATCGGCTGCAGCAAATACACCAGGCCGCGCGACTCATAGGCCGTGCCGGCGTCGTTCAATATCGCTTCCCGGGAGAAATAAAAAACCGGCTCGCCGCTGAACAGGGTTTTCAGCAGCTCGGGTCGTTGCGCCAGCTCATCAGGCTGCCCCATCTCGGCGGTCACCGACGACACCAAGCGATTGGCGCGCTCATCCAGCACGGCGAAGCTCAGGTGCCCACTGCCATCCAGCAGCGGTGCCAACTGCTCCGTGATCGACAGCGCTTCCTGCAGACCCGCATTGAGCTGATAGTCACCGCCAGAGGGCAGGCGCAGAATCCGTTCCGACAGTTCGTCACTGCTCACCCAGCGCTCCAGAATCCGCTGCCGTCCCTCCAGCCAGGACGACAGATCATGGTGAATCTGGTTACGCGCCGTCAGCAGTTGGGTTTGCAGCTCGCGCCGGAACACATCCTCCATCCAACCGCTGACAAAAAACAACAACGCACCCAGCATCGACAAAACCAATGCGGTTGTCAGCAGGACGCGATTTCGGCTGGACGACATAAGCGGCTCGATAAGACTTTTCTTCATCTTTCAGCGTAGCATCGATTCGTCGGAATCTCTGGTCCGAGCGATAGTTGCAGCATTCTGCAACAGGCCAGGACTGGCCTTGACGCGATCAGGATTTATACTAAATTCGTTAGCAGGCTGTTCTACTGCAAGGGGTGCCATGTCCATACAAAACAAGCAAACCGTGCTGGTAATCGATGACGAACCTCTCAACATCAAGGTGCTGTCCCAGGCCCTGTCGCCCTGGTATCGGGTAAAAGCGGCGACCAGCGGTGTCGACGGCATCCGAGTCGCGGCCAGCGACGATCCTCCCGACCTTATCCTGCTCGATATCGCCATGCCCGGCATGGATGGCTACGAAGTCTGCGACCAGCTCAAGGCCAATCACGCCACCAAAGAAATCCCCATTATTTTCATTACCGCCCGCAACTCCACCGAAGACGAAGCCAGCGGTTTGGAACGGGGCGCCGTGGACTACATTACCAAACCCTTCAGCCTGCCCATTGTCATGGCGCGCATCCGCAACCAGCTGCTGCTGAAGATCAAAACCGACATGCTGGAGCAACTGGTGTCCATCGACAGCCTCACCGAAGTGGCCAATCGCCGCCGCTTCGACGAAGTGCTAGATCAGGAATGGCGCCGCAGCGTACGCAACGAATCACCGTTGTCGATCGTCATGATCGATGTGGATTATTTCAAAGCCCTCAACGACAGCTTCGGCCATGCCGCCGGCGACATCTGCCTGAAACAGATCGCCCTCGCGCTGAAAAACAGCTTGCGCCGCTCATCGGACACCTTGGCCCGCTACGGCGGAGAAGAATTCGCCGCCATCCTGCCCAATATCGGTTATGCCGACGCGCTGAAGCTGGCAGAGCAGATGCGCCAGAACGTGGAGTCCCTGGCAATTCCCCATCCGCGCTCGCCGTTAGGTGCCCATGTCACCGTTAGCTTGGGTCTGACCACTGCGCTGCCGAACATGCAGAACTCGCCCACCCAATTATTGAGGCTGGCGGATGAGATGCTGTACCAGGCCAAGCAGGAAGGTAGGAACCGGGTGAAGGGGACAGATCTGTCTGCGGGAACGCCCAGCGCATCTGATCTGTGAGCGTGATATCGCTGATGCTGGAAGGTTACGGCGGCGGATTGAATAATCCAATCTCGCTCAAAACAAAACGGGCCGCTGGTTAAAGTCGGCCCGTTTTGCTAGCTGAGACTGTATTGGTATGGCAGCCTCTATGAAACTGCCACCCGGAACGTCGGCACCCGCACAGCATGCGATGCCGATATCCCATTGTCATCACACTCAGGCGTCTTCCAGCTCCGCCTCTTCCGATGTCGATGGCAGCGGCAGGTTCGCACTCAACATGTGATTGCGGATGTCCTTCTCGATGGTCTGCGCGATCGCCTGATTGTCTTCCAGGAATTTTGCCGCGTTGGCTTTGCCCTGACCGATTTTGTCGCCCTTGTAGGCATACCAGGCGCCGGATTTTTCCACCATACCGCACAGCACACCCAGATCCAGCACTTCACCCATGCGGTAAATGCCCTTGCCGTACATGATCTGGAATTCTGCCTGCTTGAACGGCGGCGCCACCTTATTCTTCACCACCTTCACACGGGTCTCGCTGCCCACCACTTCCTCGCCCTGCTTCACCGCGCCGGTGCGACGGATATCCAACCGCACCGAGGCGTAAAATTTCAGCGCGTTACCACCGGTGGTGGTTTCCGGGTTGCCGAACATCACACCGATCTTCATCCGGATCTGGTTGATGAAAATCACCAGACAGTTGGCCTGCTTAACGCTGCCAGTGATTTTACGCAACGCCTGCGACATCAGACGGGCCTGCAGACCCACGTGGCTGTCGCCCATCTCACCTTCGATTTCCGCGCGGGGCACCAGGGCCGCCACCGAGTCGACGATGATCACGTCCACCGCATTGGAACGCACCAGCATGTCGGTGATTTCCAGCGCCTGCTCACCGGTATCCGGCTGCGACACCAGCAGATCGTCCACCTTCACGCCCAGCTTGCCGGCATAACCCGGGTCCAGCGCATGCTCAGCATCGACGAACGCACACGTCAGGCCCGCACGCTGTGCCTCTGCAATGACGCTCAGCGTCAGGGTGGTTTTACCGGACGATTCCGGTCCGAAGATTTCCACGATCCGTCCCTTGGGCAGACCGCCGATGCCCAGGGCGATGTCCAAGCCCAAGGAGCCAGTAGAAATTGCGGGAATCGCCTGATGCTGCTGATCACCCATGCGCATGACAGCGCCTTTGCCAAACTGACGCTCGATCTGGGCCAGAGCCGCGCCAAGCGCCTTTTTCTTATTCTCTTCCATTGATTCGTCCTCGCTGTGAATTGGCTGTTTTCACTCAGCCAGTATTCTGTTATCGATCACCCAAACAAGTACTGTATATTTAAACAGTATAACTGCAATTGTTCAAGTGTCATTCGCTTCAGTGACGACAAAATCCTCCGGCGGCTGCAAATCCATCCAATCGCGGATCCGCACCAGCAGGCCCTGTAGCGCCAGCGACACCGCCGCCGAACGCACATCACGCCGCTCTCCAGGCAGGCACACCTGGCAACTGTCCACCCGCCCCTGGATGCTCCAGGCCAGCCATACAGTGCCCACCGGCTTTTCTTCCGAGCCACCATCAGGCCCCGCTATGCCACTGATGGCCACCGCGAAAGTCCCCCGCGACCGCTTCAGCGCCCCCTTGGCCATCTCCTCCACCACCGCCTTGCTGACTGCGCCGTGCTGCTCCAGGGTTTTGGGGCGCACGCCCAGCATCTCGCGCTTGGCATCGTTGGAATAGGTGACAAAGGCCCGGTCGAACCAGCCAGAACTGCCCGCGACCTGGGTAATGGATTCCGCCACCCAGCCCCCCGTGCAGGATTCTGCCGTCACTACATACAGACCGCGCCCGCGCAACAATGAGCCCAATTGGGTGGCAAGAGCTTCGATTAAAAGGGTCTGGTCGGAGTGGGTCAGCATCGGGAACCATTCGGTTGGCGGAAAATGGGGCAGATTGTACCCGTTCCCCCCCAGCCGGACCATGGCGCCACCACCCTTTTTCCCTCCGCCGACCTGACAGCGGATGGTGCTCTGTCAAGCGGTTCCAAAGCCGCGCCGAATGCGTACAATGACGACTTTTGACCGACCCATTCCACGCCACAGGCCCCCATGTCCATCGTCGAAGAACAATATTCGCAGCACACCCCAATGATGCAGCAATACCTGCGCATCAAGGCCCAGCATCCCCACGAACTGGTGTTCTATCGCATGGGGGATTTCTACGAACTGTTCTACAGCGACGCCCAGAAGGCCGCCGACCTGCTCGACATCACCCTCACCGCCCGCGGCCAATCCGGTGGCGAGCCGATTCCCATGGCGGGCGTGCCCTACCACGCGGCGGAAAACTATCTGGCGCGGCTGGTGAAGCTGGGCGTGTCGGTGGCCGTGGCGGAACAATTCGGCGATCCGGCATTGGCCAAAGGTCCGGTGGAACGCAAGGTAGTGCGCATCGTCACCCCCGGCACCATCAGTGATGAAGCCCTGCTGGACGAATCACAGGACAACCTGCTCTGCGCCATCACTCAGCATGGCGAACACTACGGCATTGCTCATCTGGATATCAGCAGCGGCCGCTTCTTCGTGTGTGAAGTGGAAAGCGAAGCTGCGCTAGATGCCGAATTAGGCCGCATCAATCCCGCCGAACTGCTGGTTGCCGAAGACAGCCACGTTCTGAAGAAAGTGAAAA
>DATLII010000457.1:0-2159 GCA_035539495.1 Dongiaceae bacterium | reverse complement strand
GTATTCGACAACGACAAGATCGGCATTGCCATTCGCAAAAATGATCCGCTGCGTGAGAAACTCAACGCTGCGCTGAAGGAAATCATTGCCGACGGCACCTACAAGAAAATCAACGATCAATATTTCCCGTTCAGCATTCTGTAAATGCGTGGCGCCTGCAGTGATGTGCTGCAGGCGCTGACGGATCTCTCTTGTGACCGCTTTCCGGTGACTGAATTCTCCTCATGACTGACCTTCCTCCATGGCTGAATGCTCTCCATGATTGAAATCTCCTCTTGGCTGGGCGCCACCCATGATTGACCTGCATGGATTCGGCCCGGCCTTGATCGCGGGCACCCTTATGACCGTCAAGCTGGCGCTGTGCGCGCTGGTGTTGGGGCTGGTGCTGGGATTGTCCGGTGCCTTGGCCAAGACTTCGGGTAATCGTTTGCTGATGATGCTGGGCGGTGCCTATTCCACCATCGTGCGCGGCGTGCCGGAATTGCTGTGGGTGTTGCTGATGTATTTCGGCACCGTGAATGCCATGCGCGCGCTGGGCGCTTATTTCGGCCGGCCGGAACTGGAATTGAGCCCTTTTGCCGCTGGTGTTCTTGCGCTGGGTTTGTGTTTTGGTGCATACGCTACCGAAGTGTTTCGCGGTGCGTTGCTGGCAGTACCGCCCGGACATCGTGAGGCCGGTTTGGCGCTGGGGCTTTCCACCGTGCGCATTTACTGGCGAATCATCTTGCCGCAGATGTGGCGCATCGCGCTGCCAGGTCTGGGTAATTTGTTCATGATTCTGATGAAGGACACGGCGTTGGTATCGGTGGTGGGGCTGGAGGAAATCTTGCGACGCGCGCAGATCGCCGTAACCGTTTCGAAGCAGCCGTTCACGTTTTTTCTGGTGGCGGCGTTGATCTACCTGTCGCTCACGATCATTGCCATGATCGGCCTGCATTTTTTGGAACGACAGGCCAATCGTGGTTTTGTGCGGGCAACGGTATGAGGACAGCATCATGCAATGGGATGTGATCCTGCAAGCGATGCCCAAGTTGCTGCAAGGCGTGGTGTTGACGCTGGAGTTGGTAGCGTTGTCCGGCCTCATGGGGCTGATGTTTGCGATTCCGATGGGTGTGGCGCGGGCGTCGACCCATTGGTATGTGCGGTCGCTGCCCTATGGCTACATTTTTTTATTCCGCGGCACGCCGCTGCTGGTGCAGTTGTTTCTGGTGTATTACGGCCTGGCGCAATTCGAGGCCGTGCGTAAGGGACCGCTGTGGCCTTACCTGCGCGATCCGTTCTGGTGTGCAGTGATTACCATGACGATGCACACAACGGCCTATATCGCCGAGATCGTACGTGGCGCGTTGCAGGCGGTACCAGCAGGTGAGATTGAAGCGGCGCGGGCGCTGGGTATGTCGAAGGCGCAGACGTTGTTGTTCATTACACTGCCGCGGGCAATTCGGATTGGTCTGCCGGCGTATTCAAATGAAGTGATTTTGATGTTGAAGGCCAGCGCGTTGGCCAGCACGGTGACGTTGCTGGAGCTGACGGGCATGGCGCGGACGATCATCGCCCGCACCTATTTGCCGGTGGAGATTTTCTTTGCGGCGGGGCTGATGTATTTGTTGATTGCGTATGTGCTGGTGTTGGGGTTCAAGCTGTTGGAGAAAGTGTTGCGGGTGGATACGGGGCAGTTGGGGCGGTAATCGGCGGATGAATGCCGCTAGAATCGGTATCCATCCGCCAGTACAGCATTGCGGGTTACTCAGTCAAAGGAATTGGGAAGATGCCAACGGCTGCGTTGCTGAGAGCTGTGCCAGCTTCTGCGTTGAATACCTGTCGCGAAAATGCGCTGCCAGGTACGTTGTACCAAGCCATTACGATCTGACCGTGGACGATGGCTAGCGCGGGATCGAGGCCCAAATTGGGATCGGTGCCGGAGTGCGCAAGCCGGATAATGGACTGGCCATGGATATTGCTTTTTTTCCAGGCGCCGATCTGGGTCAGCGGAGTGAATTCATCCATGTAATCAGATATAGCGACAATATTGCCGCTGTTTTCATTGCCAGGATCGCCCTGCAGTTTTGCGATGATAATACGCTTGCCGAGCTCGCTCATGTAATACAGCGCGAAAATTCCATCGTTCTGGGCCAGTTCCTCCCAGGACGAGGCGGATG
>DATLII010000456.1:0-8894 GCA_035539495.1 Dongiaceae bacterium | reverse complement strand
CCACAAATCCGGTGACGTTTTCGCTGAACGTGACGGTGGCATCGAACGGTGCGTTCAGAGGATTACCCGCCGCACTGCTGATGGTCGCGGTGGGGGCGGCGGTATCCAGCGTCGCCATAGCCGTTACCGCCGACGATGCATTGCCCGCGCTGTCAGTAACGACGACTGACAATGTCAGCGTACCATCACCCAATCCGCTCACATTGATGCTGCCGATCAACGCACTGATGCTGGCCAGCGTGCCGCTGCCGGTCACCGCTGTGCCACCACCGCTGCTGGTGATGCTGTAGCTGTAAGTGGCACCCACTTCCGCACTGGCGAAACTGAAACTGATCGCACTGGCCTGGCTGGCATTCAGGGTGGTGTCGGTGAAGCTGACGCTGTGACCGGTAAGAGCACCGGTGTCGATAGTCACTGCAAGAGCAGATGAAGGAGACGACACATTACCGCTCGCATCTGCAGCGGTGGCAGTGATGTTGTGACTACCGCCGTTCAGCGCCGAACTGGGCGTGAAAGTCCAATTGCCGGAACCGTCCGCTGTAGTGGTACCCAAGGTTCCATTCACGCTGGAAATCACCGTTACGGTGGCGCCCGCTTCCGCCGTGCCGGTAAAGGTCGGCGTGGTGTCGCTGGTGATGTTGTCGGAACTGGAGCTGCCGCTGTCGGTGCCAGACGTCATATCCGGCGTGGAAGGCGCGCTCGGCGCCACAGCATCCACCCGTACCGACGCCGTGCTGCCGACGGAATTCAATGTCAGGGTTACATTGTTGGACGTGGCATCGCGCAAGGTGCCGCTGTTGAGTTCCAGCGCGCCCACGGCGACGCCGTCAGCGTCCAGGTCGCCTGCTTGCACCGTATAGGTGAACACCAGCGCGCTGGTGCCGCTGCCCGAGACATAGCTGGCGTAGCGAGTAGTGGAGCCGATGGTGATGGCGATGCGCGGCGTGCCGCCGGCAGTGTTCACGGTAACGCTCTCGTTAAAATTCACCGTGAAACTCAGATTCTGGCCGACACCGTAAGTGCTGTTGCTTGGCACACTGACCGACGATACTGACGGGCCCACGTTATCCACCACCGTGATGGTGAACGCTTCTGCATAAGTGGCCTTGCTGTCGCTGGTTTGCACACGCACGGAATAATTGCCCGCCGCCAGTGCCGCCGAATTATTCGCGCGCAATGTGCTGCCGCTGATATTGAAACTGGCGTTGTTGGTGTCGCCCGTGCCAGCCACCAGCGAGTAAGTGATCGTATCGCTCACATCGGCATCGGTGGAACTTAACGTGCCCACCGTAGCGTTGGTGCCGCCGCTTTGATTGACGCTGCTGTTGGTCAGGGCGATGTCGGTGGGCGGGTTGTTGGCTACCGCCGGTGTGATGTAGCCCGCGATAATACCGGTGTGATAGTGAATCGTGTAATCGCTCGCATTTTCCGACAGCACCATCACCCGGTCCGCGGTATCGCTGATGGCAAAGCGGTCGTTCAGGTAGCCGGTCAGTTTGAAGTCGAAGCCGTCGACCCACGTACTGCCGTCGAAGGATTCAAGGAAATAGGTAGAGCCGCTGACGTTGGCGAAATAATAAGTGTCATCGATGCTCTCCATGTCCACTACAAACACTGAACTGTGATTGGCGTTGGTAATGCTGCGCTGTACCCAGCTGCCCGACGCATTGGTGCGGTAGTAGGACAAACTGTCGGTGGCATTGGCGTAGGCATAATGGATCTTGCCATTGGCGTCCATCAGCGCATTGGCCATGACATAACGCTTGCCGTCACCCTTGCCATCCAGTATCAGCGTTTTAGTAACAAAGCCATCCGTGGACGACGCCATATAGTAATTGTCGGTGCTGTTGTTCTGGTTGTCTTCGCGCCGATATAGCACAGTGGCAGTGCCGGCACTGTCGGCCAACACATAGGAATCGTACAAATCATCAATACCGGTGGCGGCAGTGCTGACGATACTGGTCATTACCCAGCTGCCGGATTTGTTAGTGGCATAACGGATATTGCTGCCGCTGGCGGCACCCTGGAATGTGGTGTGAACCTTGCCATTGGGATCCAGGTACAGATCCGCGTCGAAAATCGTATAACCAGTTTCGCCGATGTTGGTGTAACTCCAACTGGTGCCGTTGTACACCGCATAGAATGGATCGTAATCCACTGCCCATTGCGTTGTGCCGGCAGCGTAAACCACGTGCAAGTTGCCGGAAGCATCGATTTCGTAATCCACGCTGTCCTCATTACCCCAACCGCCCCACGAACGGCCTGGTGTCGCAGCCGCGTTCAGCGTGGCATAAAGCGTGTACCCTGCACCGTTCCATTTCATGAAGCGAATGTTACTGCCATCCGCGCGCGCCACATAGAAATCGCCGTTCGCCGCCACGCGCGTTTTGGGGAACTGCCAACTGGCCGTGTCGGCAATCATGCCGGTTTCGTAAGCTGGATTAACCTGCGCCGGTGTGGTGGTCACTTCCAGCGATGCGTCGCGGCCGACGACGTAGACGATGTAGTTGGCACCCGCAGTGAGGCCAGTAAACGACAGCGTGCCGCTAGGGCTCATAGCTTGGGATTTTGTCTGCACCGCCGCCGCTCCGGAGCCATCGGTGCCATTTATAACCTGAGTGCTGGTGGGTGCCGGCTGCGAAGTCAGCAACAACACCGCGTACACAGTGCTGTTTTCACTCATGGTGATCGCCACGTTGAAACTGGTGCTGGTTTTGTTCTGCACCGATGTCTGTGCCACCACTGGTTTGGAGGAAGCAGTGTGCCAGGTACCACCCCAGTTAGCGCACTGAGTTGGATTCGTGGCGTAGGTGTTCGTATAGGCAGTCGAACTCCAGGTAAAATGGCAGTGGGCGAACGCACTTTCGCTGGCAAACGCTTTACGCCCCACCATCTCACCCGACAATTGCGCATTCACATTTCCCTGCGCTTTCAGTAATCCATTTTTTCGCAGAAACGCCAGCGCCTTGTTGTCAGCCTGTGCCGATGCCGCTTTCTGCATGCCACCCTTTTGCATGCCATCCTTTCGCCCGAACGCCGCAAATGCGCCTCGCTGCATCGCTTGCTTTACTTCCGCAACCGCTTTTTCGTTCACGTGGACCACACTGTTGCGGCCAGAATTACGCCGACTACTGCTGACGCTGCTGTTCCGTGGCGAAGTGGCAGCCATACCCGACGCAGCCAACAACGGCAGCGCCATGAATACGGCTTTGGACAGGTTAGTTTTCTTCACGCTGGGTTTCTGTTCTGACATACAGGTTACTCAAGTGCGGCGTGCAACGGAGGGTGACAAAAATGGTTGCGCATCCGTGGATGCGTTGGCTCAATCAATTCAGGAAAATGACAGTTCGGCAACACGGCTACGTCGTAAATCTGATCGACATTGCCGGTAAAACGGATGTGTCCAATCTCGCGCTGGTGGACCAAGTCGAACAACCAAAGTCCAGAGAAGGTTTCATCGTACTTCAGCGCCAGCGGTGCAGGGCGGGTTACATCCGACTGCCGTACTTTGGATAAACCCACGATCATGATCGGACCGCAAAAACTGATTCCGCGTGTAAATCCCGGTACTTCGAGCAGCGTTTGTGCCTGCCCGGAATGCAGATTGAATCGGCAGACCCGACCATGGCCGGAATCGCAGAAATATAAATGCCCCTCATGCCAGCGCGGCGAGTGCGGCATTGTCAATCCATCGAGCAGAATTTCATTGCGCGTTACGTCCATCAGGGTGCCATTGAACTTCTCACCCTTGCGCCACATGCCTTGCTCGTTGTATTGGGAAAAAGTGGTGACAAAAGCCGGCTTGCCATCACGCAAGGCCATCCCATTCAGATGGCAGCGATCTTCCGGCACCAACTCGCTGATGAAATGCGGTTTCCACCGCGGCACGAAACTGTAATCCGGCTCCAGCGTGCACAGGCAGGAGAAACTGGAATTCACCGCCCATAATCCGTCATCACCCCAATCGATATCGTGGATATTGATCATGCCGGTGTGGTGGGTGGAACGTGCGATGAAGCAGGCATCTACGCGCGGGTCAACCGGTGCATACAGGCTTTCCTCATACTCGCGAATTTTGCGCTGCTCCTCGGTTTCTTCTTCTGCAGCTTCCTCAGCAACGACAGCCTTGTCTGCATCCGCTTCCTTGGGCTTGATGCGCGGCGCGGTAATGTCGTCTTCGATACGCTGCAATGGCTGTTTGATCTTCTCCAACAGACCATCTTCACGCGCAAAATGGTGCACCTGGGTGAAGATGCCCAGCGTCAGGCCGTTGGCGGTGGCAGCCAATCCCATCGGCCGAGGAAAACTTTTGAAATTCACATCCAGCGTGTCGCCGTCGCTACGCACCAGCATCAAGCGGCCAGCCTGGTACGACGTAAACGCCAGCGCAATATTCAATTGCGCCAGCACCGCCGGCAGATTAGCGGAATAAGTGCAGCTGTAATCCAATTGCTCAGAGGCCGGCATTCAGATCGTCCTTCGATGGAGTAGACGCAACGGGAGTCGCTTTCGGAATGGACAGCGCTTGGAGTTGTTGCAATAAACGCGGTAAATCCTGCGAGGGATCAGCACCGATCAATAGTGCTGCCATGCCTGACACAATCGCCGACGCCAACGATGTACCACCGAACGGCGCATAACCACCTGTCACCGCCGTGCTATCGACACTGCCTCCAAATGCGGAAAGATCCACACTGGTGCCAAAGTTACTGTTATTCAGACGTTGACCCTGCGCATCGGTCGCGGCTACCACGATGGCATCTGGAATGGCGGCCTCGCTGTCGCGATATTCAATGGCCCGACCTTCATTCCCGGCGGCGAATACCACTGCGACACCCTTGCCCTGCCGGCCTTCCCGCGCCAGAACCTGCACTGCGTCCGCTACAGGCTGCAACAACAACGGTGTGGTCCAGCTGCAATTGATGACATCCGCGCCGGCCAACGCTGCCAGGTGAAAAGCCAACAACGTATTCGACGTCCAGCTATCCGGTTGACGGATTGCAATCAGTTCCGCTTCCGGCGCCAATCCCTGAATCCTGTCCGACTGCGCCGCCGCAAACAGCACACCGGCGACGCGCGTGCCGTGACTGTCGCGCGGGCTCAATGGCGCAGCGGTCAGCGCGTGAGTTTCCGTGTCATAGGAGAATGCAATGTGGGCGTTGATCAGTGCAGGGTGGGTCAGATCGAATCCGTCATCGATAATCGCAATTTTTACGCCCTTGCCTCGGCTGCGTTGCCACAAATGATCCCGTTGCTGCGATGGCAGAAAATCGGCGACTGGCATTGATGAGTTTGAGGTCACCGCATGCGTCCGCTGAGCCAACTGCAACAAATCCGGTTGCACCAACAAAATGTCATTCTGGCTTGACAGTATTTTCAGTACGTCCGTCAGTTTTTCATCCGCAGCCAATTCCACCGCAAAATACTGCGAGTTTTGGCTGGTAAACAGAGATGTAACTCGGGCTATGGCTTTATGCTTCTGCGCCAACTCAACGCGATTCAGCGCGGGAGATGCTTGCACAATCAAACGGTTGGCGAGCCGCACGGCCTGCCCAGTACCGGCCACAATGAAGTGATCCTGCTGCGGTATCAGTTGAACTTCGCGCTCAAAGTTGCGGAATGTCAGCGTCTCCGCATATGACAGCGACGACAGACCCAGCAACAGAATGGCAATCAAGGCCGCTATCCGCATCTTGTTATCAATTCCTGGATTTCTAAGCGTTATTGCGACTGGAAGAATGACTGCACGCGATTCAGGTTCCGGATTCCTTAGGCAATCCGGAAAATTCCTTCAACAGAAATTCGTGGGCGACCAGCAACAGCGTTTCTATAGCCAAGCAGTCGAACGCGTGCTTTTCAAGCGTGAGGGGCGCAATTGGATTAAATGGAATAGATAGGTGTGCGGTCATCCGCTTCCAGGAATAGATGCGCCTGAGCAGTGCCGTTAAATGAATGACTTGGGTCAATGATTATTAAGCCCAAGCTCAACATCAAATTGCTATTGATATTTATTGATGGAAGAGATGCTGCCGGCTATTTGCCAGCAGCGCTTTCTGAAAACCATTCCGTAACTTTACTGTCAGGAAAATTGCGAATGTGCCAACCGATCGTCCGTCTTCACATGATTAATTTCCAAATCGTTCCGCAGAATCCCTGGCGCACCCTCATAGACCGGGCGAACCGCATCAAGCAAACCAACACACGTCAAGTGATCCGCCGGATGCCCTTCGCCCTCGTCGTGAAAGCAGATAGTCACGTGTCCTACCGCATCAGCTGAAGTGGTCCCGAGCCGATAGCGTAACGGCACGCTGCTCCCCTGACGTTTTGTCCACACCGAGTCGTAAGCCACGCTTGTTCCCAGCGAGCGGCTCACCAACACATGCTCAACTTCTTCCTTGTTGCCTTTCCGCGCACGTTTCTTTCCGTCATCGGAACGGCCACGCGAAGCTGAAAACTCAACAGATGCATCCGGTTGTTCATTTCCAAACACGGCCTCGGACAACGTGCGCAAACCAGCGTCATAATAACCCTCGATGTCGGCCGCACGCGCAGTGATGGTCTTTATATCCTTGCTCTCAACACCCAGGTCTGCAGACGACGCCCAGGGATGCGCAGGCAGCTCGTCAACATCCAGCTCCTCGATCAATTCAACACTGCGCACATTTCGCGTAATGGAAGCGAACGCCCGGTTGAAGCGCGTGATCAAGCTGCTCTGGAATCCACCGGTACCGTGGAAAGTGGAGCTGCCTTCACGACAGGCACCCAGCAGATCGACACCGGCTAACGCAACAGCAGGAACGGTCGACACCACATCAAACCCCGCGCGGAGCAACCCGACAATGCGCGTCGCCGCATTACCGGCAGCCAGTTCGTTAATTGCAGGCAAATACAATACACAATCGGTTTCTGTCGGCGGTTCTGCGTCAGCTGCAGATACACTCGCAAGCGTAAGGTCAGCTCGTTTTCCAATTCGTTGTGTGAGCAACTCAACTACCCGTCCCGAGCCCAGAACAGCAATCACAATCTTCTGCTTACTCATGCTTCCTCCAAACGATAACGGGGCGAGAGATCCGGCGTGAGAACGCCCGGCGGTGCTGCACAAACCGCAGGAATCGAATCCAGAATCGCCTTGACCGAAATATCGGTAACCGCGGACCAATCGGCTTTAAACGAATCGTCTTCTGGCTCTGATCGCATTTCGATGCGGCCCGGTTTGCCTTCAATGGTAACCAAGTGTCCACCCGCCAAACTGTGCGGATGATCCGGCCCCAAATGCGCATTGCCCGCGCCTACATGCCAACATTCTTCATTGGTCATAAACAGGCGATCATCAATATAGCCACGGTATGTCATGTGAATCGCGCCTACCGTGCCCGGCTTGATAACAGTGCCACCGGCCTTCACCTCGACACGCGCCGGCACCGGATAGACATGTCGCTCTACGCGAACCCGTTCTGGTCCCGCGCCAAATAGCGCGTGCGCCACATTGCCCAATACATCGTTGAAATAAAAATGCTGCATCAATGCGATGGCGTGATTCGAATCCACCTCATGCAGTTGAGTACCGAAACCCAGACTAGCTAGCCCACCCCACATGCCATCTGGCGCGGCAGACAGATCGCCCACTTCCAGAAACCGCACCTCATGAACTTCTTCCATCAGACTCGCCAACCGCAACACCACTTGCTCCACCATCACACCCGGATGCAGGCCAGTGCCAAACAAGGAAGCACCACCTTTGATACAGGCTTCCTGGAAGCGCGCACCCGAAACACGCCGAGGCAGAATTTTTTCCACCAACGAGTTGCTCATTTTTTCCAGCATGGGGTGCAGCGCTTGGGCCGGCTTGGAGTCGATTGCCTGCATGATTCTGCGCAGCGCAGCCAAGGCGCGTTTTTCGTGCGGCGCAAAAATAGTACCGGTGACTTTCATGGCACCGACTGTGCGCAACACCGACAGCGCTGATTGGGATTCGGACAGCCAGTTAATCGCCGATGGATTATGGTGTGATGCACCCGACACCACGTTTTTGCCGGATGCCAATAAATCCAGCACATCGTGATCCGCACCTTTCAGCAGCGCCGGCGTAGTCGGTGTGTGAATGACGCAGTCGGCGTCCAGTGCCAGGATCGCCTGCTTGGAGGTGGTGGCCTTCACACCCACCGGCGGCAAGCCGACCAATTCGCCAACATCCACACCATTTTTGTGTGGGCTGAAAACCTTCACGCCGACAACTTCAAACAAAGGCGACTCCAGAGCTTTGCGTAAAGCGCGCCCACCCATGTCGCCGGGACTCCAAATAATGATTCGATACGGACGTGACACCCAAGCCTCCAATAGTCAAAAAATAGCCTCGCCAGGCGGCGGAGCTTATCATCGGAGGACACAGGTAGTACTTCAGTACTCTGGCGAAGCGCGCCAATTTTTTTGGTTTGCTGGCGGAGGCCGACTTGATACCCCCTGCCCCGATGCGCTTATACGTATCCAATATGATTTCTTCTGTTTGAAATATTCGGCACCGTAAGCGCCCCTACTTCCCCTATTTCCCACAGCCGAGTTCGAGCTTGGCTCGTCGATTACACCGCGGCACAAGCAGCAGGCTCATCAGTTGGGTGAGCTTCTTTCACTTTTCTCTCGTATTGCTCTGCTCTCTCAAACCAACAGCCCTTTTCTGCGTAATAAAGGTGCCACATTCTGGAATCAAGCTCGGTCATGGTGCGTTAGTGCCCCACTTCAACCGTCTTTCGAAAATAGTTGATGGCTAAAAACGCCGGCGCTTGAGGATGAATTCGGTGAATGAAATACGCGAATGAGAATAGACAAAGTCCGGCTTTCGACAATATTCTCTTACACGCAGCCGCTCCGAATGACGACAAAAGAAATGGGGACGTTAG
>DATLII010000455.1:0-2987 GCA_035539495.1 Dongiaceae bacterium | reverse complement strand
TTGTCGATCAGGTAGCGATGGCCGATGAAGTTGATGCGCTCGATGCCGGGCGTGCCGTCCGCAACACCCGCACAGCTGAAGAGAGCGTCGATCTTGCCGCCGCATTCGGCCAGTGCACCGTCGATCGACTCCTTGTTGGACAGGTCGAGGTAGATCGCCCGCACGCCACTCAGGGTGATCGTGCCGCGGTCCATGACCACAACTTCGGCGCCTGCATCGCGGGCCAGCTCGGCAGCGGCAGCGCCCATGCCTGTTGCCCCGCCTACGACCAGGACTCGCTTGTTACGGTAGCTGAACTTATCGAACAACGACATTGCATTCTCCTATAGCTCTAAGTAGTTGAAATTCGGACTGACTCGCGGGCCTGTCAGCCACACACAGTCGAGGGGTAGGGCACCAGTGTGTCGACCCTGTGCATCTATCAAGACGCCACAGCGGTGCGAAAATATCGTGGGAGTGTCGGGACATAGCTTATAGCCAACTAAAATTTATCATTGTTTTCTTATACTATACACCACTGTTGACTATAAACAAATTTCAATGCGATGGAATTCAACGGGTGAAATGCCCGCGGGGGCTTATCAGATAAGTAATTGTCTGAAGGAGAATTGAATTCGGGGGAATAAGAGGCTGAGTGCAGTAGCGCTAGGCCGTGACGAGCTTATTGGCGTGGGTGTTCATTCGCCGCTCTCGCGCCTGAAAATCGCAGTGACCCGCAGGGGCCACTGGAGTATCTGACCTGGCGGCCATTCTTTTACAGTGTGCTTTTCACATCATTGGAAAGATCAGCCAGCGCCGCAGCCAGTCACTTTCTTCAATGGCTGTTCTGTTTTTCCTGCCAGGTAATACAACTGCTGATCGTGGTACACCAGGTGCACGTCAAATGCGGCGCCGGATTGATGCACGGCTTCCTTCGGCGCTTTGCCGGCTTCGAAGAAATAGGATTTGCCGCTGTCGCTGACTTCCAGGCACTTGAACTTCCAGGTGATCTCGACTTTCTCATTCGCCTGGATGGGCCAGGCTGTTTTGGCCTTGTCATCGCCGATAATGGTGATGACATTGCTGCTGGAATTGTTGACTATGCCGTCCCAGTAAACCGTGCAACCCTGGATCAGTGATGCAATGACGGTAAGGCTGAGTGCTGGGATGAGATTACGGCGGATCGGGGTCATTGCGTGCTCCTTGTCGTGTGACGCATCGTGCGATTGGTTATTATAAAAACCGGGCGGATTGGAATCCGGCCCGGTTTCTGTTTTTCAGGTTCCGTTTTTGCCACTGCGCTTTTCACTGCGTTTTTTCGCTACTGTACTTTTCGCTACTGTACTTTGCGCAGCGTGCGGAAGGACCATACAACGCTGTGGTCGGTCGCGCTCAAACGATGCTCGCCGCCTTTGGTTGCTGCCCACCACGAGACAATACCGGATACCAACGATATAGCGCCATGTGCGAACGCGTAAATGACAGGCACATTTTCGTGGGTGCGTTTCGCCGCATCTACCACTTGCGCTGCTTGCTGGCTGTCGGTCTGCGCCGCGAGCAGGCCGGTAAAAAATGTGGCCACGGCGATCGCGATAAAGACCAATACGGTACTTGCCGCCCACACAGTCAAGCCATGCAAGCCATCCCTTAACTCGTTCTCGTGCGGAGAAAACTCCGGTGTTGGTACACGCAAGTAGCCAGCAGCGTACCCGCCTGCCAGCGAGGACAACAATTGTATCCAAAGAACCCAAATGCCGGTGGCAATAATGCCCCAGGAGGCATTAAAACCTTCACCACGCAACGGTGCATCGACCTTGAGTCCGATAGCGCCGCCGAATTGCGTCAGCACGATGGTCAGTGCAAGCGCAACCGCCATGCCGGCAAAAATAACGTTCCATTGGAAAGGACGAGGTTGTGATTCAACCAGGGTCGTTGCCATAGCGAAATCCTCTTATTTAGCTCTTTAATTGAGTCCGACAAACGACAGTATTGCCATGACGATTACGACGAGGCCGACGAGATAGATAATCTGATTCATAAAATCCTCCGTTGCGGTTCTGCTTCAGGTTCACATTAGAAAATAATCATCAAAATGATGATGACGGGTATTGGAATACCAACAAGCCACATGATTAGCGGTTTCATTGGTCGTTGCTCCTTTGTGAGTTCTATTC
Organism: Dongiaceae bacterium; assembly: GCA_035539495.1. Lineage (GTDB taxonomy): Bacteria > Pseudomonadota > Gammaproteobacteria > Pseudomonadales > Ketobacteraceae > Ch67. The sequence goes on along the minus strand of DATLII010000455.1, from coordinate 834 downwards.
GCCAACGCCGCCCGAGGAGTTTTGGTTCCGCCGTCGAAAATTCATGACCCGACCGCTAGTTCTTCTTTAACTCATTGCACAATCGTCACCGGATAAACCGAGGATTTTTTACCGGTGGGATTTAATTGTTTCATCTGCGGCACCAGTTCGGTGAGCCGCTGTTGGCGATTGCCCGGAGCCGGGTGTGTGCTTAAAAATTGGGGCGGTCCGCTGCCACCGACTTTTTCCATTTTTTGCCAAAGGCTGACGGCGGCTTCCGGTGCATAACCGGCGCGGGTCGCCAGTTCAGTGCCGATGCGATCAGCTTCACTTTCCGCTGTGCGGCTGTTGGGCAGTTCCAGTGCCACCTTGGCTGCCAATGCGGCGCCTGTCAGCGCCGCGGCTTTATTCTCCGCCGCGACACCCACTGCTAGCACGCCAACGCTAATCGCCATCGCTCGGGACATTTGTTCTGCCGTGTGATTAGCCAGGGCGTGAGAGATTTCATGCCCCATGATCTGCGCGATCTCATCGTCCGTCAGTTCCAGCTTGTCGATAATGCCGGTGTATATAGCCATGCGTCCGCCGGCCATACACCAAGCGTTGATCGTCTCCTTGTCATTAATGATCGCCACGCTCCATTCCCAATCTTTGGTATGCGGGTACAGGGCCACCGCTTCGGTAACCAGGCGACCGGTAATGGTCTGAATCCTTTTCACCAATTTGGGATCGGTGACCAGTTTTTTCTCCGCATCCAAGTTTTGTATGGTGCTGATGTAGGCCTTCTTGGATTCCACAATGGACGCTTCCGGTGAAATCAGCATCAGCTGCCTGCGACCGGTTGGGCTGGTGGCG
>DATLII010000454.1:0-8253 GCA_035539495.1 Dongiaceae bacterium | reverse complement strand
CATCTGCTCCACCATGCTCACCAACCTGAACGTACCGATGTGCGGTTTGCTGACGTAAAGAATTTCTTCCGGCGCGCCGGCTTTGACGAATTCCATCAGCACCTTGCGGCCGAGATAACGCGGATCCTTGATCTGGCTGTACAGCTTGCCGTCGGAAAAAGTACCGGCCCCGCCTTCACCGAATTGCACGTTGGATTCCGGATCCAGCACATGCTTGCGCCACAAGCCCCAGGTATCTTTGGTGCGCTGACGTACATCCTGGCCACGCTCCAGCACGATCGGTTTGAAGCCCATCTGCGCCAGCAACAGCGCAGCGAAAATACCGCAGGGGCCGAAACCGATCACCAGCGGGCGATTTTCCAGTTGCGTCGGTGCCTGACCGACAAACCGGTATTCCATGTCCGGCGCCGGGCCCACCTTGTTGTCGTGCGACAGCCGTTGCCGCAACGCCGCTTCGTCCTGCACCTGAAAATCGATGCTGTAGATCAGGCTCAGTTCATCCTTGCGGCGGGCGTCATGGCTGCGCTTGAAAATGCTGAAGGACACCAGCTCGGCAGGCTCGATGCCTAGGCGCCGGCACAACGCCGGTTGCAGCGCTTCGGGCGGATGGTCGAGGGGCAGGCGGAGTTCGTTCAGACGCAGCATGGGGTTTCCAGGGTATGAAGCCAGGACAGAGCAAATCGGGTCGCTATTGTACGGATTTTTGCCGGTCTGCCCAATGCGCGGGATGGATAAGCTGTGCCATCAAGATTTCGGTTTATGCCTCAATGGGTGGCACTTAAGATCAAATGGCTCACCCGATCCGGATCATCCCACATCGGCACGTGGCCACAGGCTGGCAGTCGCGCCCAGCGGGTATGTGCGGGGGCGCGACTGCGATCGCGGGTTCCCAAGGGGAAGACGAAATCAAAATCGCCGAACGCGATGGTGCAAGGCACTTTCACCTGATGCCCCAGGGAGAAAGCGGGACGGAAGGCATCGAAGATAGCTTCGAAATGATGGGACTGGGCAAACAGCCGCGCCGAGCGCACAGCGTCCTCCACTGGCATTTTCCAGCCGCGAGCGGATACCGCGCCCGCCATGATCAGCGTACGGCCCACGGCGGTGCCCAGCAGAGTTTCCGAGATACCCGGCATCAATTGATACGCGCGACGCATGGCACCAAACAACGGTTCCAGGTGGTGCGGACCCTGGTTTTTCCAGAGACCCGCCGGCGAGATACCCACCACGGTACGGGCCAATCCCCTGGCTGCCGCCTCCAGCGCGATGCGGCCGCCCAGCGAATTGCCCACCAGATCCACCGGCTCGTGAATGCCCAGCGCCTTTAACGCCTGACCCAGGCTATCCACCATGGCAGCGGGGCCTGGCTCCACTGTGTCCGGAAAACCGGGGGTTTTGCCAAAGCCCGGAATATCCAGCGCAATCACCCGACGCTGCACTGCCAGGCGATCGAACACCGGCCCCCAGGCCTCCGAGTTCATGCCTATACCGTGCAGCAACACCAGGGGGCGGCCCTGACCTTTTTCAACGTAATGCCAGCTCATGGGAATCCTTCACATAGTGAATAAACAATTTAAACCATATGACTTAAATACCAGAATACCATGAGTGCTGGAAGGATTCCTATTGCTTCAGTCCGCAAAACTGCCCATTGGTTGCGTCCGCCTGCCGGTCTATCATAGCCGCCTCGTAACACGCCTCCCGGATGTACCGCGCGGGCGAGGTTGCAGCTTCAGAACAGGCGGATTTGCATGACCATATTGGGTATCGACCTGGGCACCACCAACAGTGCCTGCGCTATCTGGCGCGACGGCAAGGTGGAACTGATTCCAAACCGTTTCGGCGATTTGCTCACGCCATCGGTAGTGGGGCTGGACGATCAGGGCGAGCTGTTAGTGGGCCGCTTCGCCAAACAACGCCTGCTGAGCCATCCGCATCTGTGCGCCTCCGTGTTCAAACGCTACATGGGCACCGACAACCAGCAGACCCTGGGCAAGAAAACCTTCACTTCGCCGGAACTGTCGGCACTGGTGCTGAAAAGCCTGAAGCAGGATGCTGAAACCTTGCTGGGCGAAACCGTTACCGAAGCGGTGATCAGCGTGCCCGCCTATTTCAACGATGTGCAGCGCAAAGCGACGCGACTGGCCGGCGAGTTGGCCGGCTTGAAAGTGGAGCGCCTGATCAACGAGCCCACCGCAGCGGCCATGGCCTATGGCCTGCACGAAAAACCCGAGGGCAGCCGCTTCATGGTGGTGGATCTGGGTGGCGGCACCTTCGACGTATCCATCATGGAATATTTCAGCGGCGTGCTGGAAGTGCACGCCTCTGCCGGTGACAACTTCCTTGGCGGCGAGGATTTTCTGGAAGCGCTGGTGCAGTGGTACCTGGAGCTGACCGGCATCGATAAAAACAGCCTGAACCGGATACAGGTGCAGCAGCTGTATTCCACGCTGGAACAAGCCAAACGCAAACTGTCGTCCGCCGAGGAAGTGAAACTGGATCTGATTCTGCCGCAGCAGAAAGAACCGATCAGCCTGCGGCGCGACACCTTCAACCAGCGCGTGCAATCGTTGCTGTCGCGCATCCAATTACCGGTGGAGCGCGCGCTGAACGACGCCAACATCGCACCGACTGATCTTGATGACGTGGTTCTGGTAGGCGGTGCAACGCGGATGCAGATTTTCCGCTCCATGATCGCGCGCATGTTCCGCCGCATGCCCGCCGCCAATCTGGATCCGGATCTGGTGGTGGCCATGGGCGCCGGCATCCAGGCCGGTTTGAAAGCCAAAGACGCCGCGCTGGACGACATCGTGCTCACCGACGTCTGCCCTTACACCTTGGGCACTGGCATTCACAACGAAAATGATCCCGGCGGCAAACAGGGCACGTTGTTTTTGCCGATTATCGAGCGCAACTCGGTGGTGCCTGTCAGCATTGTGAAAACGCTTTACACCGTCACCGACAACCAATCCCGCGTGCTGGTAGATATTTACCAGGGCGAATCGCGCCTGACCCGCAACAACGTCAAGCTGGGCGAACTGGAAGTGAAAGTGCCGAAAAACAAGGCCGGCGCCGAAAGTATCGACGTGCGTTATAGCTACGACATGAACGGCCTGCTGGAAGTGGATATCAAAGTGAATTCCACCGGCGAGGTTTTCAACAAACTGATTCAGAATAATGCCAGCCATCTGAGCGACACCGAAATCTCCAAGACGCGGGAAAAACTGGCCGCGCTGAAATTCCACCCGCGCGAAGACGAAGTGAATCGCGCGCTGTTGCATCGGGCGGAGCGCATGTTCGAATCAGCACTGGGTGAAAAACGCGAGCAACTGGCGTATGTGCTGCAACAGTTTGAAGCGGTGCTGGAAAGCCAGAACAACCACGAAATCAAACTGGCGCAAAAACATTTCAGCGACATGCTGGACCAACTGGAAGGCGAGCACTGGTTCTGATGAATTGTTGGGAGCTATTGCAGCTGGCGCCGACCACCGACGTGCGCGCCATCAAAAAAGCGTACGCGGTGCTGCTGAAACTGAACAAGCCCGATGAAAATCCGGCGGGGTTTCAGCAGTTGCATGCCGCTTATCAGCAAGCGCTGCAGTGGGCTGACCGCAATGCGCAGGCCGCACCTCCAGCGTCTCCTGCGCCGGCTCTTTCACCTGTTCCAGAAACACCGCCAATGGCGGACGCCACGCCGGTCGTCACGCCACCGATTTCAGCGGTAGAAAACAGTGCTCCAGCGAATGCCGTGGAAACCATTGCACCGGCGCAGATCGAAACCCCGCCCCCACAGCCAACACCGCCTTTGATCAAGGTGGAAAAATTCGAATCGCCACCGTCAAGACTCCATTCCGATGTACCGCTGATTCGCCCAGAACCCACGCACGTCCATGGCCAACCCTTTCTGCGGCAGGACGAACCCTTGTCCGCCGAAGAGGAAGCCTGGGAAAATTTTCTCGATCAGCAATGGGACAGCCTGGTGGATCAGGTGGAAGGCGTGCTGGAGCAGAAGGAGTTGCGTAATGATCCGCGCGCCTGGGATTTTTTAGTGCACGCCGAGGCCCTGCTCGACATCGAATTCAAAGCGGAGTTTTCCCTGCGTTTTCTGCAGCGACTGGTGCAGATTTTTGACGAGCAGCAGGAAAGCACCGAGCTGATGCTACTGCCGGACACCGTCCGCTATCTGAACAATACATTCTGGTGGGATCAGCGTCGCCAACATCTGGAAGAGCATTTCGAAGAAGACGAACTGGATACCTTCATGGTGTGGTGGCAACCGCCGCCGATGCCTGCAGCCACGACTGGGACTGTGCGTTCCGGCCCACCGATTCCCTATGCCAATTACTATCGCCGCTGGCTGGCGCTGATTATCGATGGCGCATTGCTGTTCGCAGTCGGCTGGCTGGTGAATCTGGCTGGCGGTTTTCTGCAGGAGCAGGTGGTGTTCGCAGCGTTGTTCAGTATCGCGGCTTACGCCGTGCTGAATCCGCTGTTTGAAGCGTCGCCACTGCAAGGTTCGCCCGGTAAATACTGGTGCCAGATGAAAGTGTGCAACAGCGAAGGCGAGCGACTTCCCTTATGGCGAGCTTTGTTGCGCTGTGCCCTGTTTGGCGTGAGCCTCTACTTCATCTATATCACCATCATCGCCAACATGCTGATCTGGGATGGCCGTTTGCTGCATGACAGACTCAGCGGTTCCTGCGTGTTGCGGCGCCAGGCATAACCAGGGCTCTCAACCCAACCCTTGGCTATTGGACGTTCGATTCCCCCTCGACTAGATTCATCCTGTCGTGCCAACCCGACGTAGATATCAGTAGCCTGAGGCGACGTTTCATGGATCCCATCAGCAGTTCCGTTTCCCGCAGCAGCAGTTTGCAGGCCCCTCTTCCCGCGCAGCAAAAGCGGAATGAGGATGCCATTAGTGCGCCGCAGGCCCGCACGGAGTCGCTGAGTTCAACCATTCCCGGCCGCGATGTGCAGCTGCAACGGCGCCAGGTGGTTGAAGAACTGGGAAAAAATCAGGCGGCTCAAGTGGAATTACGTGAAGCCGGCGACCAGCTGGAACAGGGCAAGACGCTGGCAGACAACGCTGCCAAACCCGCCACATCAGACACCGAACGCAGACAGTTGCAGGTTGCCTTCGCGAAGGTCAGCAACAATTTGAATGCCCTGGCCGACAAGGCCGAACAATCCAACAGTAAAACGTTGGATGCCAATAGCTTGCGCGTCACATCCGGCATCGAATCTCCCGCAGCCGCAAGCACCACCGCCTCCAGCTTGGGTCAGAGCTTGAACCAGGTGCAATCCGGTTTGGACAGTCTTTCCAGCCGGGAACAGGTATTGGGGCGCAGCTTCCCCCGCAGCGACAATACTGGAGAGTCGGGCGCGGCTCTGCAGTCCCGCGAACAAGCAGATCAGGTTGCGCGCCAAACCCAGTCCCGTATCCGCCAGGACAATAGCGGCGCCCTGGCTGCACAGGCCAATGTAACCCCGCAAACCGCGCTGACCCTGTTTCAATAAGCGGCCCTTCCAGCACCTGCCCTTTACAACAATTCCTGTTCAGTAATTGGGTTCGACCCGTTGCCAGCATGTACGCCGGGGCGCTACTCTCCGGCTTTGCTCTATACTTTATTTTTTAAACAGTTAGCCAGGTTGTCGTGCCCGCATGCAGGGTGATCAGGAACTACAGGTTTACAACCGCCAGTTGAAGCAAGGCTTTTCCAGCCTGCAGTTCTCGCCTGAACTGGAAGCCGAATTTCGCACCTTTTTCCACGGTCGCAATGTTGTCAAACAACGCGGCGCTATTATCGTGGGCATTATTCTGCTGCTGGCATTAGTGCCACTCGACAGTTTGTTCATTCGGGATAACAAAGCGCTGGAGCTGTATCTGCTGGGCCGCATCTGGATTGCGGTGCCCGTGTTGTTGCTGGCCTTGGTCTTCACCTTTCGCCAGAATCTGCGGCGTTTCTTCTCGGCTTTCAGCTTCGCCATCATTGGATTGATTGGCATTACTAACGCAATCATCACGGTGTACAGCCAGGTGCGCGGCACACCGCTACCGTACGAAAGCCTGTTGCTGATCATCATGGTGACGTTTTCCCTGGGTGGCATGCAATTTCGGCGCGCATTAACCTGCGCCACCATCGTGGCTCTGTCTTATGTCAGCCTGGCGGAAATCTATCTGCCGATGGGCGAAGCCAAATATCACACTTACTTTTTCATTTTCGCCACCATGCTGGTGGGCGCTGTTAGCGGTTACACACTGGAATATCAGGTGCGGCTAGGATTCTTGCAGCGGGGCGCGCTGAAAAATCTCGCGAAGACCGATCCGCTGACAGGTCTTTATAACCGCGGCGCGATCAATCAGAAGCTCAACCATTTAATTTACTACGCCTTTCGCGAACGCAAGCCGGTCACACTGCTGTTGGTGGACGTGGATTTCTTCAAGAACTACAACGACTTCTACGGCCACATCCAGGGCGACAACTGTTTGATTCAGATTGCCAATGCGCTGGCGGACTGCTGTAAACGGCCGCTGGATTTTGCAGGCCGTTACGGTGGAGAAGAATTTCTGGTGATGTGGTTCGATGCGGAACCCAATGAAGCCGAGACTTTCGCTCGCCGCGTGCGCGATTCCATTCGCGAGCTGGGTATTCGTCATGATGCCTCCGGCGTGCACAGCGAAGTCACCATTTCCGGCGGTATGGTGACCGGCGTGCCGGACAGCCAGCATCTCACCGAAAAGCTGCTGCACCAGGCTGACCAATGTATGTACCGGTCCAAGGAATCCGGCCGTAATCGCATCATCATTCAGGATTTCGGCGACGACAAAAGCATTGCTCATATTATTAAGTGACAGCCCTCATCTAACAGCCATCCCATAAAGCCCTTCCAATAACCTTCTCTTTTAGTAAACCCGCGTATTGATTCGATTTCGTTCTTTGTAAGCGAATTCGTGCCTTGTACGAAAGTGCGGCGGGTTTCACAACCGCGACTAAACTGAATTACATAGGGATAAATCCCGCAGCAAAGCCGTGGCGAGAGTACGATCGAGTGACAAAACGCATTCTGACATCATGGGGATGGAAGCTGGCCGTGTGCCTGCTGCTGGCGTGGTGCCATACCAGCCAGGTTTTTGCCGTTCCCGCCGCCATCGCCCTGGATGACAACAGCGATCAGCTAAACCTGGCGCATCACCTTGAATATCTGGTGGACGAATCCGGCCGGCTCACTATCAACGATGTTCAAGATGCCGCTCACACTGGCGCCTGGCAGCCCGCGCCCCGCACCGGCGACAACGTCAATTTCGGCTACACCAATGCCACCTACTGGTTCCGCTTCCGGTTGCACAACGGCAGCGAGCAGATCATTCGCAAGCAATTGGAAATCGGTTATCCAGTGCTGGATTTCATCGATGTATTCCAGCAGTTCGACGACGGCAATCTGTTGAACCTGAGCATGGGCGATAAACGGCCCTTCCACGACAGGCCCGTAAATCATCGCAACTTTATCGTTCCGGTGACATTGGCTGCGCAGGACAGCGTGGACATCTATCTTCGGGTATATACCACCAGCTCGATGCAATTGCCGCTGATCTTGTGGCGAGACACCACGTTGCTGGAAGCTTCGCAAGCGGAAATGCTGGGGCTTGGTATTTATTACGGCACCATGATCGTGATGATTTTGTACAACCTGTTTGTATTCATGTCGGTGCGGGAAGCGAATTATCTGTATTACGTGCTGTACGTGGCCTGCATGGCGCTGTTCCTTGCCAGCCTTAACGGCGTGTCGTATCAGTATCTGTGGCCCTCCGGCATCTGGTGGAATGACCAAAGCATCGTGTTCTTCCTGGCCGGTGTGGTGTTATTCGCAGCACTGTTCACGATTAATTTTCTGCGCATCAACGAAGTCTTTCCGCGCATGCAAATTCCCGCCAGCGGTGTGGTGGTGGTCAGTGCGATTGTGATGCTGGCCACTTTGTTCCTACCGTACACCCTGATGATCCGGGTCGTGATCGGCTGGGCGGTGGTGGGTATTTCCTTGGCCATTACCTTTGGTACGTATCGTTGGTTGAGCGGCGATTCCTCTGCCAAATATTACTGCATCGCCTGGTACGCCATGCTGTTCGGCGGCGTGATTCTGGCTTTAAACAAGTACGACCTGGTGCCACGTAATTTTTTCACCGAAAACGGCACCCAGCTCGGTTCGGCACTGGAAGTCATTCTGTTGTCGTTTGCATTGGCAGACCGGCTC
>DATLII010000453.1:0-6355 GCA_035539495.1 Dongiaceae bacterium | reverse complement strand
GATTCCAGCAACGTCATACCCCGCGGCACCTTGGCCAGTGACCAGTGGTCGATGCTCCAGCGCAACAGCTCATTATGCCCGGTTTGCCGCAATGCAGATGGCGGTTGTTGACCCAGAGCCTGCAGGCAGCGAAACAATGCTGGCACGGGATCTGTCTTGGGCAGCGGCGCGGCGAACGTCTGCTTCGACAGCTTTTGGCCCTGCTCATTCACAATCACCGGCAGATGCGCATAGTGCGGCGTGGGCAGGTTGAGCAGTTGTTGCAGGTGAAGATGGCGCGGGGTGGAGTCCAGCAGATCGCTGCCACGCACGATGTGCGTGATGTTTTGCGCGGCGTCGTCGATCACAACCGCCAAATGATAAGCGTAGAGACCGTCCTTGCGTTTGATGATGACGTCGCCGCCGTCGTGCTGCAAATTGAATTGGCAAGCGCCCTGCAGCGCATCGTCGAAGGTGATGAAGCGATCTTCCACTTGCACGCGCACCGCGTGTTCCTGGATCGGCATTAAGCTTTGCCCGCGACAGGTGCCGGGATAGGCGTTGGCACCCAGATCCTGCAATTGTTTGCGCGAACAGGTGCAGTAAAACGCTTGGTTTTTCTGTAGTAGTTGCTGCACTGCGTCTTCATACAGTGAATGACGCTGGCTTTGATACAGCACCTCGCCATCCCAAAGCAGGCCGTGCTGTTCCAGCGTGCGCAGAATGTCGTCTGCTGCGCCGGCCATTTCCCGCGGTGGATCCAGATCCTCCATGCGCACTCGCCAGATGCCGTTGTTGGCGCGGGCATCGAGAAAGCTGGCGAGCGCTGTCAGCAGCGAACCCAGATGCAAGGGGCCTGTAGGGGAGGGCGCGAAACGGCCGATGTAGGAATCAGTCATGCGGTTATTCTAGCGGCAATTGCTGCCGTTGACTTGCTACTAACTTCGCTTCATCCGGAGCCCATCGCGTCCGCCAGCGCCTGCTGCAATTCCGGTATTACATGGCGCACGAATTTGGTGGTCAGATGGTGGGAATCGCGGTAAAGCACGATGCCACTTTCGGGATCGATGGGGCTGCATTGATCGCTGGAGCACACAAACCCGCTCATGTCGATGAATTCCACCTGCGGCGAGTTGCCCGCGACCTGCTGAATCAGGTTGTACTCCACCAGATCCATGGCCTGCTGGCGGGAAAAATGACAGTCGCGGCCGATCCAGGGTGTTTTTGCCTGACGCGCCAAACAGGTGGGTACGTCGAAACCCGGACGCGGCGTGTCACGCATGATGGCCACGGTAATGCCGGCCTGGGCAAAACGATCCAATGTCTCGCGCATGGCCTGCTGCCAGAGTTGTTCGCTGATGCCAGAGCTTTCCGTATCGACATAGCGGGAATAACCCATCAACACGATTTTCGGGCGCTTGGCGATGATCTTCTCCACCGCTTCTTCCCGCCACTGACTGCATTCTTCGTAAGGCCGGCCCAGTTGCGCGTTCATCGGCAGCAACCAGGCCACCGGGCAGGACGATTTTGTCAACGATACCAAACGCCAATGCTGCTGTTCAGCCAGCGTTTCCAGCGCGGGAAACCACTGTGCTGCATGGGAATCGCCGAACAGGGCGATCGTGGTATTTGCATTGGGATCACCGAAGACGCAATCGCCCGATTTCACTTTTAACAGATTCAGGTGGCAATCGGTGCCATAGATATCCCGCGGCATGTCGCGCATTGCGTCGGTGAAACGGGTTTGGTCGGGCAACATCGCTTCCAGCGTGCCGGCATGACGCCACCAGGCTGCCGCACCGGTACAGGTGATGGTCACGCCCAGTGCGAACGCCAGCGAGATAGCGGGTCGGCGGGAAAGGCGCGGATGGAAGCGCACGGGATTTTCCACCCAGCGATAGGACAGATCCGCCAGCAGCAGCGACAACGCGACGCAGAGCAGCGAGCCGGCCAGCGTCGTATTCTGTTGCATCGCGCCAGCCAGAATCAGCACCGGCCAATGCCACAGATACCAGGAATAGGAACGGCTACCCAACCACTGCATGAGCGGATGGTGCAGCAAGCGGGCACGCAAATCGTTTTGGCCGGGGGAATGTCCGATCAGCAGCAGAGCGGTGCCCAGCACCGGTATCAACGCGGCGACGCCAGGAAATACTGTGTCATGATCGAATTGGGTGGCCGCCCAGGCGAGGGCCGCCAATCCCGCCCAAAACGTCAGAACGCGCAGCCGGGGCCGTGCCTGCATCCAAATAGCGGGAACGAAAAACGCCAGCCCACCGATGGCAAATTCCCATGCCCGCGCGGGTGATCCGAAAAATGCCCAGGGTTGCGCAATGCGTGTGAGTAGCAGTGATGCCACCATGGATGTGATGACAACACCGACCATGGCGAACAGCAAACGTCGACGACTCGGTCGCGTACCTTTCAGTCCCCGGAATGCAATCAACACGAACAGGGGCCAGAAGAAATAAAACTGCTCCTCCACCGACAGCGACCAAGTATGCAGTAGCGGACTTTTAGCCTGATCGGCGGCCAGATAATCGGTGGCGATATGAGCGAACCAGAGATTGCTGGCATAGAGTGAAGTAGTGGTCGCGTCTTTGGCCAGCGCCACCATTTCCTGCGGCGCGTAAATAAACTGGCCGACCCAGAGTGTCACCAGCACTACGCACGCTGCTGCCGGCAACAGGCGACGGGCGCGACGGGCGTAGAACGTGAGAAAACTTACGCCTCCGCTGGATTCGATTTCCCGCACCAGCAGCCCGGTGATCAGATAGCCCGACAGCACGAAGAAAACATCGACCCCGACAAAGCCGCCGCTCAATCCCGGCAGGCCGCCGTGATACAGCACCACCAATAGAACGGCGATGGCGCGCAACCCTTCTATATCCGGGCGGAACGCATCATTGGCTGGCCGGTTTGCGGTGTAGTTTTGCATGGCCTCATCCTTGGGAGAGCTTGCGATCAGGTCTTGCGATCAGGAGACCGGAACGTTCTGCACTCCCTGCGCCTCATAACAGCGGCGCAGCAATTCGTCAGGAGCCTTGCGATTGATGTAGCCTTCTGAGCCCGCGCTGGAAATCACTTTGGCAGGCACGCCGCCCATCACGCTGCCGGCGGGAACATTCTTGGTAACAACGGCGTTGTTAGCAATCACAGAACCGTCACCGATGCTGATGCGGCCAATCAGACAGGAACCGGCAGCCACATAGCACTGGGATCCAATGACAGGCGAACCGGCATTATCGCCACGGTTGGTCTGCCCGATGATGATCATCTGCGCAATGTTGCAGTTGTGACCAATGCTCACATCGCCATTGATGTAGATGCCACCGAAACGATTGATGAACAATCCCGGGCCGACGTCGGTATATTCGGGAATGGCGATGCCGTATTTATAACGGCAGCGACTGAGCAGCATTTTCAGCAAAATGCCGACTGTGAACTTGGTGGCGGGGCGGCGGATGGCCCAGCCCGTCAGCCGCATCCAGACCGTGTACTGGAAGCCTGGCGTGAATAGAAAGTGGCGCAGGAATTTCAGCCTGCTGCCACCGTGATAGCGGCACAGGTCCGCCTGCAGATACAGCCGCACTGCTGTTAGCGAACGCAGACAACCGCGGACATGCGCCTGAGAAAGTTGAGTCAGTTGTGTAGCTTGAGACAGATCGTTCATGGTGGTGCTGTGCTCTTGTTCCTCAGTAGGCATTGGCGTTGCTGAATCCTTTGAAAACAGTCATGAACACGATCTTGATGTCCATGGCGATTGACCAGTGGCGGATGTAGTAAAGATCGAACTCGATCCGTTTCTGCATTTTTTCCAGCGTGTCGGTTTCGCCGCGCCAGCCATTCACTTGTGCCCAGCCGGTGATGCCCGGTTTGATCTTGTGGCGCAGCATGTAGCCGCTGATCAATTCCCGATATAGTTCGTTGTGCGCCACTGCATGCGGGCGCGGGCCGACGATGGACATGTCGCCAAACAGCACGTTGAAAAATTGCGGCAATTCATCCAGTGAAGTGCGACGCAGGAATCCACCAATGGACGTCAGACGGCTGTCGTTTTTCTGTGCCTGCACAATCGTTTTGCTGTTGTCCTCGCACACTGTCATGGTGCGGAATTTCCAGACCTTGAAAGGCCGGCCGTCCAGACCGTAGCGCGTTTGGCGGAACAATACCGGGCCACGAGACGTCATCTTGATTGCAAACGAGATGACCAGCATCGGCAGCGCAATCATCGCCAGGATCAGGCTGGTGCCCAGCAGGTCCACCATGCGCTTCAGCAGTGACTGCACACCGCGGTTTGGCTCGCCCACAATGCTGATGGCGGGAATACCATTCAAATTGATGCTACGGGCATGCAGCAATTCGAAGGTGAACAGATCCGGAATCAGATACACCGACGCCGTGGAATTGGTCAGCTCGCGAGTGATGCTTTGGATGCGCAGTTCGGCGTTCATCGGCATGGCAACGAAAATACTGTCAAGCCGGCCGGTGCGGGCGTCTTCCACCAATTGATTGAGATTGCCCGCATACTGATCTACCGTCGGCTTCTGTTTGCGACGGCGGCGTTCTTCCGGCAGCAAAAAGCCGGGGTGTTGGCGGTCGTCATAAAAACCGGCGAAGCGGTAGCCGCCCCAGGTGCACTCCAGCAGACGACGTGCCGTTTCCTGCGCCAGCTCGCTGCTGCCCACCACAGCGACACGGCGGGTGTTGAAACCCAGGGCGCGCAAACGGTACAGCAGGTTGCGGGCGATGATGCGCCAGCCCACCAAAAAGCCCAGGCTCAACACAAACCATTGCAGATATCCTGGCCACAGCAGAATGCCCTGCTTCAGGTGCAACACACCTTCCAACAGCAACAGCATGGAAAAGCTCATAAACCAGCACACGACGACCTGACGTGCTTCGGCCCACACCGATTCCGAACGCCAGGAACGATAGATTTCGGCGAATTCACCCGACAATTGCATGAACAGCGCAGCAAGAATACCGCTGGCGATGCTGCCGGTATTGAAGTCGTGCAGTGTCTGCGGTGTGATCAGCGCCAAGCCTAGTATCACCAGTGTGATATCCAGGCAGCGGGCCAGAAAAGAAAATTTGGAACTGTGCGGTTTAATCAAACCCCGTGCTTCAAAGCCCATTGCGGTTCTCCCAAATATCCGGCGCAATCCCCACCGGACCGATCATCCAAAAAAACAACGTCCGTCAACCGAACCGGAGTTGGCCAATAACCCGTCAATTAATGGCCTTTCCGATCCTTCCCTGATCGTCACCCTGGCTCTGCCATATGCAGCGATCATTCCAATCGAGGGTGATGACGCGTACTACCGAGGATGAATAGCATCCTCGCTTGAACAACTTCTCGCTATGAACAGCGTCTCGAAGTGAAATCGTGTGCAGTGAAATTGTTGTGTAGAGAATCCTCCGCTTCTAAGTTGTCAAATTGGCGACAGGTCAGTTGCCACGGATGCGTTGTCACCATCTTTAGCGCCAATTCAGGCCCGACCACTTCGCTGGCAGCATCACGACCAATGGCCAAATCCGGTGGACGTGGCCCTTTGTTGTGCGCATCTGACGCAATCACATGCACTGCCCCAAGATCCAATAATTCCCGTGCCCGCTGCCGTGCCGGTTCGCCAAATTGCCCGGCGACTGCACCTGAAGTGAGCTGAAACAGACAGCCTTGCTTAATCAGTGGGCGTAATTTATCCAGCTTGCGAATCACATCCTTGTTGCGTTCCGGATGTGCGATCAGCGGTTGGATATTGCGTTGCAGCAGCCACTGGGTCAGGTTGTCGGTGCCCAATGGAATTCGGCCGTGAGGCAGTTCCAGCAGTAACACACGTCGACCTTTGTATTCGCCCAGGAACGGTAACTTGTCCTGTTCCACCCAATTGAGAATGGCAGCATCCAAACGAACTTCTGCTGCAGCGGCGACTAACAAACGCACACCGGCCCGTCTCAGTTCCTGACGGAATTGTCGAGCCAGACGTTCGATGCCGAGGCGATCGTTGTTCCAGCGTCCGGCATGAATGTGAGGCGTCGCCACCGCGTGGGTGATGCCGTTGCGCACTGCCAGGCGCGCCAGCTCGATCGACTCCGCCATGGTGGCGGGGCCGTCATCGATGCCGGGCAGCAAGTGGCAGTGCACGTCGATCATGAGGTCACCAGCTTGGGCGTTTTGCGCTGCGGTTGCGCTGGCATGACGGCTAGGCGTTTGCCGGGGTTGCCGTAATGGCTGTATTCGCCGCCGTAGTAATCGCCGTAATGATGCTTCTTGCGCAGATCCACTTGGTTCAGCACGGCGCCCAGTACCGGCGCGCGGGCTTCCACCAGTTTGCGAATACCTTTCGCCGCCAGGCGCAGCGGCGTATCGCTG
>DATLII010000452.1:0-3703 GCA_035539495.1 Dongiaceae bacterium | reverse complement strand
GTTCTTGAGGTTCGCGATCATCTGGTTGATGTTGTTCTTGAGCTCATCGAGCTCGCCCTGCGCCTGCACCGTGATCTGCCGACTGAGATCGCCGCGCGTCACCGCGGTGGCGACGTCCGCGATCGCGCGCACCTGAGTGGTCAGGTTCGCCGCGAGCTCGTTCACGTTCTCGGTCAGGTCCTTCCAGGTACCCGCCGCGCCCGGCACCTTCGCCTGGCCGCCGAGCTTGCCTTCCGTACCCACTTCGCGGGCCACGCGCGTCACTTCTGCTGCGAATGAGCGCAGCTGATCCACCATGGTGTTGATGGTGTCTTTCAACTCGAGAATCTCGCCTTTTGCATCCACCGTGATCTTGCGCGACAAATCGCCGCGTGCCACCGCCGTGGTAACAGTCGCGATATTGCGGACCTGGGTGGTGAGGTTCGTCGCCATTGCGTTCACGGAGTCGGTCAGATCCTTCCAGGTGCCCGCCGCCCCCGGCACTACCGCCTGGCCACCGAGGCGCCCGTCGGTGCCCACCTCGCGCGCCACCCGCGTCACTTCTGAGGAGAACGACCGCAGCTGCTCCACCATCGTGTTGATGGCTTCCTTGAGCTGCAGAATCTCGCCGCGCACGTCGACGGTGATCTTCTTCGAAAGGTCGCCGTTCGCCACCGCGATAGTCACGTCAGCGATGTTGCGCACCTGCGCCGTGAGGTTACCGGCCATCTGGTTAACCGACTCGGTCAGTTCCTTCCACACGCCCGACACGCCTTTCACCTGGGCCTGGCCGCCGAGTTTGCCCTCGGTGCCGACCTCGCGCGCCACCCGCGTCACTTCCGAGGTGAAAACCGACAACTGCTCGATCATCGTGTTCACCAGCTTTGCTGAACGCAAAAATTCGCCCTTCAGCGCGCGCCCATCCACCTCCAGCTCCATGGATTGACCCAGATCGCCTTTCGCCACCGCGCCAATGGTGCGTGCCACTTCCGTCGTCGGCCGCACCAGATCATCGAGCAGCGTATTCAGGGAAGCCACCTTCGTCGCCCAGCCGCCAATGGCTCCCGGTACCGTCATGCGCTGCAACAGACGCCCGTCTTTACCCACGGCCACGCTCAAGCGCGACACTTCTCTGGAGATACGATCCTCATGCGCAAGCGCCTGGTTGAACGCGTCCGCAATGCGCCCGTCCGTTCCCTCCCAATCCGTCGGCAATCGCACCGAAAAATCCCCATCCCGAAACGCCACCAATGCTGCCAGCAAAGCACGCGACCGTGCGTCGGGGGAGCTATCGGCCGGCGGCACCACTACCTCGCGTGGTTTCCTTTTTCTATTGTTTTTGTAATTCGCGCTTGGTTTGTCATTGACCAAGGAGGCAGCAGGCGTGGAATTATCAGATGTGATGGTCGTAGGCTTGTTCATGGTTCAAATCCCTGAGCGCGGGTTACCCATATTTTTTAGCGCGCCGATGGGCATCGTCGATTGAGCTTGGGATGCGGGGCGGCTTCACGGTCCGGCGAAGTGGTCTGGGGTTTCCTATCGTTCGCGTTCAATCATGCGCGATTTGTCCCTTGTCGATCGTGTTGCTGGTTGCGGAGTGTTTTTACAGCGAAGGTCATACAAGTTGGGCAGTAGGCGCAATGACATCGCGCCGCTACCAGCTTAACTCTTAACCGGACTGTCTGCACAGGATGGATTTCGCAAATTTCCGCGCTTGGCAGAAAAGTCTTCATATCCCATTGTGAACCGGATGAGCAAACAGGGTCGGCCTGAGCCGACGATATAGCCCCAGGCTTTTTCTGGGCCGTGTGAAGGATAATTTATTTTGTTATTCAATGCGATACGATGGGATAACTGCCTCGGGCATGATTCCTAGCGTCGTGCGTACTGTTCAGATTGAGTTTGACCCGCTGATCCATGCGTTGCTGGTTGCCTGCCGGGGATCATCGAATTGAAATAATGATGGCGTTCGTAGTCAACCGCACTCATGTGTTCCAGATGCCGTTTCGTCCGCCGCGGTCGTTGGCCTTTGGTGTCCGCGAGTAGTACATTCAACGTGCCTATTTTGGGAGCTTTGGACTGCAGCTATGAACAATAAGGAACTGGCATTCTATTTTGATTACCTGTCGCCTTACGCCTACTTCGGTTGGATCAACGCCGTATCCTTCTGCGCCAAAAATCAACTGACGTTGGTGCCAAAACCAGTGGTATTCGGCAAATTGCTGGATCACTGGGGGCAACTGGGCCCGGCCGAGATTCCACCCAAACGGCAGTGGCTGGGAAAATACTGCCTGCGCTACGCCGCGAAACACGGCATTCCCCTCGCCTTTCCAAAATACCATCCTTTCAATTCGCTGACAGCGTTGCGGCTATCGCTTGCGGACGTCAGTGGCCCCCATCAATGCGACATCATTACCGCATTGTTTGAAGCTGGTTGGGGCCAGGGCATGGATATCGGCGATGATCAGGAAATCGAGCAGTTGCTGAATGCCAGGGGGCTACCTGGTACCGGGTTGATCGCGAAAACAAAAAGCGAGCCCGCAAAAAACAGCCTGAAGGCGGCGACTGCCGCAGCGATCGATCGCGGTGTTTTCGGCATTCCTACCCTGATCATCGACGACGAATTGTTTTGGGGCAATGACCAGTTCGAATTCATTGAAGACTTCATTCAAGGCCGGGAGCACTTTGATGCAGCAAGCGCGGAAGCACTGTCACCCAAGAGCCGCGCTATCGACCGCAAGGCGTTTCTGAATCGCCAGGAAAATAACAACCTTTAGCCTGATCCCATACGACAAATGCGATTGGTCTGGATATCTCTGCCTGATCCGTATGAACGGCTTGTTACGGCCGTCCGGCCGACGCTTTGTACCATACAAACATTACTGGGGGGATTAACAGTTCGAGCCCCAGCAAAACCAAAATCTGTATGGAGGGCATTCCGGTAACAGCCAGCGAAACCAATCTTGCAATACCACCTGCGAAAAACACCGCCAGCAGGCAATAAAACACTTTTTCGTATTTCTCCAAGTCGGTCGCGCAGAGATAAAATAAAACACCGTATATGGTGAATGAAATACCGAAAAATCGATTCTGGCTATCCAGTACAGGGTCGCCTATAACCGACAACGGCAGGTTTGCTCCTAATGCAACGTCTGCATTGGGGCCAATAGTCAAATGCAGAGCCCCTATCAACAAAAACAGGGGGGCTGATATCTTGAGAATAAGCGATAGTCCTTTCACTTTGTCTCCTTTTGCTAGTGGCACGGTATTTGTAATATATCAGGAAGAAAGCAGATCGGATGGGGCTTTTGAGAGAATATTCAGTTGGTTGGTTTTCTGCTGCCCATAGCGCCATCCACGCAGCATCGCTTTAGCGGCAAGCTATTGCCGCTGAGGCGGCAGCAACAATCCCTCTCTAAATGGTGGCGTCATGACCTACATTCGAAATTCGACGGTCAACTCAGGCGAAAACGATTTATCGCAGTACGGAAAGTCATCGCAGACGAGCACAGCGAAAGCCACCAGCGCTGCGTCAACAGTCCTGCAAACCGCCGAAAAACGCGTTCGAACTGAAGTGGACAGGACTACCACCCTGCTGTCTTCTTTGGGAAAGCTGAAGTCAACAGTTGCCGACACCCTAAGTGCCGCGCGAGGGCTTTCTGGTTTCTCTGCCACAACTACGCCTGAACAAATGAAGGCAGGCATTTCTCAGCTCGTTAGCGCT